>DASTBJ010000571.1:0-10189 GCA_035712125.1 Terriglobia bacterium | reverse complement strand
TGGCGCTGCTTGCGACGGTGGCATCCGACGACCCGCGGTTCCAATACAGCGGGTGGCTGGAGCTGTCGGGGTATCTGGGTATCCCTTCGAGTCGACTGGATCCGGGGCCACAAGCGGACCGCCGTGCCATTCTCGACCGCCTCGCTTCCCGGCGGATCGCGCTAATCAGCAACGTTCAGACCGTGGTGCTTGATGCTCACCTTAAAGCCAACGCAGTACCGGGCGGGATTCGAAGCTATTCGGATATCGTGGGGCTCGCCATTGCCAGCCAACCGCGGTGGGGTGAGTTCAGATAGAGACGGCTACCACTGTTTGCCGAGATACGCCGCGAAGGTGCCCGTACCGTCCCGCAGTGATCTGCCGTAGGTCAGATTCAAAGCGCCGGTAGGCGTCTCCAGCGTAAACCCCCCACCGACGTCGACCAGAAATTTCCCTTCCTCGAAGACGTTGGCTCGGTCGAAGGAGCGGGCGCCATCGGTGAAAAAGACCCACTTGAGATCAACATAGGGGAAGTTGAGGACGTTGAAGAATGGGAGCCTGCGGATCAGCCGTTCATAGGAGAGGTTTGCCAGCGAGAAGCTGGTTCCCATCGGCGAGTTGCCGAAGTGGCCGTCGCTGTCGACCGTGTTGTGACCACGGAGGAAGTTGACCGTGTGCTGCCGGACGCCAAGGACGAAGTAGTCATCCACGGGAAGTTCACCGCGGGAAGTGCCTGCCTTGACGGTCACCTCAAGGGTGTTTTTGCCATCCTCGTCGAAGAGAATCCGGTTGTTCCACTCGACCGTGCCGCCGCTGTATCTCATGTCGCTGAGGAATTCCTCTCGTGCAATGAAGGCCTCTCCGTGAATCCGGCTGTGGAAGCGGCCGTCGAACGGAAGCAAACTGGCCTCGAGAAGGAGTTTTCCGGTGTTCCTGCTGTCCAGCGCAAGTCCCGGCTGCGATCCATGCGCGGTTCGGTTCCGGTATTCGAAGCCCGCGCCCAGTTCGATCCGGTGATAGGGAATGTGCCGCAACATGGCGCGCACTCCGGTGGATTGAAAGTAGAACCGCGAATCGAATCCGGTATCGACGGCCGGCCGGGAGATATCCCAGCGTTCCGAACGGTAGGTGCCCGTCGCTTCGAAAAAGAGAATCCCGGGTAGCGGAATCGGAGTCAGGATTCCCACCTCGCCGCGCAGCCGGTTCGTCGCGAAGCGATAACCCAGATCGAGGCTGGTGGCGCTATTCCCAATGTTCCAGATATGGATGGACGGATCGTGAAAGATCATGGATTCCAGAAGCGGAAGCACGATCTGCGACGGACCCCCGGTTTTGGGAGCGGTTCGAATGACCGCCGTATACTGGTCTGCCGCCGGTGTCGGTTCAATCTCCACGCCAACATTGGAAAAGATGCCGGTTGCTCTGAGACGGGCTTCGGTCGTCCTCCATTTGCCCCACGTCAAGGTTTCGCCGGTTTCGAACGCGGACGCTTTGGCGACCGTCCAGTTTTGAAAGTAGTCGTGGCCGTTGTGAAGGATATCGCCAACGACGGGGCGGCCGTCCTTGTTCCATTGGGTCAGGGCGGACTCAACTTTGCCCATCGACATGTCGACAGTCGCAAGAAGGTCGCTCGCGTATTTGTTGTCCGGATCGATCGTCAGAGCGTCCTGTAGCGACTGGCGTGCCCGGTCGAGATCATTAGCGGCAAGATAAACGCCGGCCAGCTCGTTGTGGAATCGCGGGTCGGCAGGATATCGTTCGACGCCTTGCTTAAACGTCTCTTCTGCTCGCATCCACTCGCGGGTGTGCGCATAGGAAATCCCGAGGTAGACGTAGGCATCGGCGGAGGGTTGCGTCTTTACCAGTTCGGACAGCAGGTTCGAGGCGCGGGCGTATTCGCCGCTCGCCATGGCGGCTCGCGCTTCGCTCAGGGCATCATCCTGCGACCACGCGCTGCGAGTGATCAGCAGCAGCAACAACGTCGCAACCAGGCTGGAGAATCTCCTCATGGAGCCCATTGGCCGTGGATTATAATTTGCGCCATGAAAAACATAGGACGTTTTCTCACGATATTCGTTCTGCTTGCGGTTCCAGCTTTCGCTGAAAATCGTGATTTTACGATTTTCGCCGGCGGTTCGTTTCCGGGCAGTATTTCGTTGTCACAGGTAACGTCTGGGGTAACGGAAACTTTTACCGAACCGCAAAACTCCGCGACTTTTGGAATCCGCTATGGTCGCGGCAGGGTGTGGGGTCACGAAGAAACATTCGCGTATACGAATAACTTCCTCAACGACCGTTCACAGTCCATCATTCTGAACGGCAACCTGCTGGTTCAGGCTCCCCTGCCGGTTCTAAAGCCTTATGGCACGGTAGGTATGGGAGCGGTAATGTCCTGGGGCAGCGGATTGACCGACATAGGCAACAAGTTCGCGGTCAACTATGGGGGCGGCCTCAAGGTGGCGCCAGGACCGGTCGGTATCCGGTTCGATGCTCGGGTTTATTCCATATTCAGCGTTCAGGATCAGACGCTGAACATCGGCGAAGTGACCGTCGGCATTCTATTTTCTTTCTAAGCATCAACGGATAGATGGCCATCATGAGACAGCGACGGCTGTACCTGTGGACCGCTGGTCTCCTGGTCGCTTTTTTGTCCTTCGGCGCCATCCGGGTTGACCGGCTTCGTGGACATATCGCGTTCCTGGCAAACCCAGATCTGGCGGGGCGGCGATCCGGACAGCCCGGCGCCGCCAAAGCCGCTCAATACATCTTCGATCGGTTTCGCGAGGCCGGGTTTGACGTCCGGATGCAGGAATTCAGCAACAACCGTCGAAACGTGGTGGCGCGCCTGGGTTCCGCCGATCGACACATCCTGCTGGGCGCTCACTACGACGGCCAAAACGGTTTTCCATCAGCCAGCGACAACGCTGCAGGCGTGGCGGTGATGATTGAACTCGCGGGCGACTTGAAGGCGTTGAACCTGCCGGTTTCCCTCGTTGTGGTGGCTTTCGATGACGAGGAGCAGGGATTAAACGGCTCGAATTACTACGTCGATCACCCGATCTTTCCCCTCGAGCAGCTGTCGGCTGCGATCATCTTCGATACGATGGGGAGGCACTTCCTTGATCTGAAGACCTCAACGCTCTTTGTCCTGGGGACGGAGTATTCGACCGAGTTGGGTCAGATCGTGGATCGGCGATCCCGGCCGGATATGCTTGTCGCAGGAGCGGATCTTATTGGCCCCCGCAGCGACTTCGCGGGCTTTGCCCGCCAACAGATCCCATTTCTTTTCTTCAGTCACGCGACGCATAAGGACTATCACGGGGCAGGTGACCGTCCCGAATTACTTGACTACCCCAGGCTGGTGGCAGACGCGACAATCATCGAGCAGATGATCGTCGATATTGCGCGATTGCCGAAGAAGCCGGTCTATCTCAAGCAGCCCGTCTACCGGTCCCTTGAGAAGGATACGTTGTTGCGGATCATGAACCAGGTGCGGCAGGAAAGGCCGGACCTCCCTGCCGCTTACCGCATGGTGTTTGCCGACCTGGAGAAACGCATTCAAACCGAGCAGTCGCGTTCAACGATGAACATCGCCGCATCAGCCTTGCTCGCGCTGGCAACACCGAGACTGTCTTCCGTCATGCTGGAGTTTTACGTTGCTCCCGCCTACCAGAAGGACAACAAGCCGGAAATCGCGAAGGCGCTCCTGGAAGAGGCCGCCCGCTGGGACCGTTAAGGCTCCGTTTCAGAATTTTTTGGCGGTCTTCGCCGTCGGCAATCCCTGCCGTTTCCAGTCTCTCAATCCAAAAAAACTGACCGATCGGTAACCGGCATCCCACGCAGCCTGAGCTGCGCGTGACGCGCGTCCACCACCACCGCAATAGAAGGCGAGTTCTTTCTCTTTAGGCAATTCGGCGACGCGCTCGGGAACTTTCTCGATTGGTATATGAATCGCTCCCGGAATCGCGCCCGATTCGTCGATCTCTGCGGGCTTGCGGACGTCGATAACGATGGGTTTCGCTTTACCCGCGAGTTTTTTCTCCAGATCCGGAATACCGATGCGTTGAGGTGCGTTGTTCATGACCCCAAAGAATAGCGCATTCGTGTCCCCGGTGATGCACAGGCGGGAATCGGTATGGTACTATCCGCAATTCACGTCCAACTTAAGTGTTCAGCTGGGGTATGCATCGATATGAGTGAAATGGTTGCAGATCAGACGGTACCTGTATCAAGGCAGCAACGGTTTTTGCCGCTTCTGGTCCTCTTGTTCATTGGCAGCGGTTGCGCGGCTCTCGTCTACGAAGTGGTGTGGTTCCAGATTTTGGAACTGGTCATCGGGTCATCGTCGGTGTCGCTGGGAATTCTTCTCGGCACCTTCATGGCCGGCATGTGTGTCGGGAGTCTGTTGGCGCCTAAGTTTGTATCGCGGGAGCATCATCCGCTGAAGGTTTATGCGTACCTGGAAATTGGTATTGCCGTACTCGGGGTGATCATTCTTTTCCTGGTTCCGCTTGTGGGCAATATCTACACAGCCTTTGCAGGCAGTGGCATGGCGAGCATGCTGTTCCGCGGCATTCTTGCCGGCATTTGCCTCCTGCCGCCGACGTTTCTGATGGGCGCGACCCTGCCGGCGATTTCCCGCTGGGTGGAGACGACGCCAGAAGGGGTTTCCTGGCTTGGATTCTTTTACGGCGGCAACATCGCGGGTGCGGTAGCCGGCAGTTTGCTGGCGGGCTTCTATCTGCTGCGCGTCTTTGACGCGACAATTGCAACCTTTGTTGCCGTTGCCATAAACATCCTCGTCGCTGTTCTGGGTCTTCTCATCGCAAAAGCGACGCCCTATACGCCTCCGAAGGTAGTGGAAGACACTTCGGTCCGGGCGGTTCGCAGCGAGGACGCCGAAGTCTGGCCCGTCTACGTCACGATCGCACTGTCGGGTTTTGCCGCCCTTTCGTCCGAAGTCATCTGGACGCGGTTGTTGTCGTTGCTGTTTGGCGCCACGGTTTACACCTTCTCACTGGTGCTGGCTGCTTTCCTGTTCGGTCTGGGAATCGGCAGCAGCCTTGGAGCGGCTATCGCCAGAAATACGACGCGGCCGCGCATCGCACTCGGCTGGTGCCAGATGATGCTTTGCGCCGCAATCGCCTGGGCGGCGTATCAGACGATGGAGTCGATGCCATGGTGGCCGGTCGATGTGCAGCTGTCCTATGACATGCTCACGAAATTCCAGCTGGATATGGTGCGGTGCCTGTGGGCGTTACTGCCGGCCTCGATCCTCTGGGGCGCGAGCTTTCCGCTGGCCCTCGCTTCCATTGCGTCGCGCGGTCAGGATGCCGGACGCATCGTCGGCGGCGTTTATGCCGCGAATACGGTCGGAGCCATCTTCGGCGCTACGCTCGCAAGTCTCACCTTTGTGTCGTCCTTCGGCATGCAGCACACACAGCAGGGACTCATCGGCGTGTCGGCGATTTCCGGTCTTCTGATGCTGGCGCTGGCTCCTGCAGGCAATGAGTCTGCCAGGGCGAAGTTGAACTTTGCGGTGACCGTGTTAATCGCGATGGTTGTCAGTGGTCTGCTTGTGGTGACCGTGCCCGAGTTGAACCGCAACTTTGTAGCGTACGGACGCTTCTCGCCGGTCCGCGCCGGACGTTCGGAAGTGATCTACGTCGGCGAAGGGCGGATGGGATTGGTCGCCGTCTCGAGATTGAGTGACGGCACGCTCAACTATCACAACGCCGGGAAGATTCAGGCCTCGAGCGACCCCGCCGATATGCGATTGCAGCGCATGCTGGGCCACCTGACCACGCTTGTACCGAAAACACAGGACAACTTCCTTGTCATCGGATTCGGAGCCGGGGCGACCGCGGGAGCGGTCAGCATAGAACCGAGACTCAAGAGTGAGACGATTGTCGAGATTGAGCCGCTTGTTCCCGAGTTCGTGTCGACGTACTTCGGTGACCACAATTTCAAGGTTGCCGAGAACGAAAAGGTCACTATCCGGATCGACGACGGGCGACACTTCTTGATGACGACCGATCAGAAGTTCGACGGGATCACGTCAGATCCACTCGATCCGTGGGTGAAGGGTGCAGCCGCGTTGTACACCAAGGAATTCTTTGAAGCTGCGAAGGCGCATCTGAAACCCGGCGGAGTCGTGACGCAGTTCGTTCAGCTTTACGAGAGCACCGAAGAAGCCGTGAAGAGTGAGATCGCAACCTTCTTTGAAGTGTTCCCGCACGGAAGCCTGTTCGTGAACAACGTCAATGGCGGTGGGTATGACCTGGTGATGTTGGGTCAGGCTGAGCCGACAGTCATCGATGTGGATGAGTGGACGCGAAAGCTCGAGAGTCCCGAATATACGGCGGTCGCTCAGTCCCTTCGCGAGATCGGGTTCTACTCGGCGCCCAACCTGCTGGCCACGTTTGCGGGTCGTGCCGAAGAATTGAAGGGATGGACGACTGGCGCCATTATCAACCGCGACAAGGGTCTCAAGCTGCAGTATCTGGCCGGCCTGGGGTTGAACCTCTACAAGGCGAATGACATTTACCAGAACATGGTGGCCTACGGACCCAAAATGCCGCAGGGGATGTTCGTCGGGTCGCCGACCACGGTGGACCTTCTCGCGCGACTGATTGAGAGCGGTCAGTTCCGCTAGACCGTGTCTTCATCGTTCGGTTGCCAGAGTATGGTGGATCCGCTCCGGGCGGTTGTGGTCAAGCGCCCGGAACAGGCGTTCCGGAGCTCGTCGGCCATTGCAGCCGAGTGGAAAGACCTCGGCTGGACCCGACCGCCAAATCCAGACATCGCGTCGCGTGAGCACCGCCAGCTGGTTTCGCTGCTGGAAGCGGCGGGCGCGCGCGTTCACTTCCTTCCCGAAGATCCCCGTACGAATCTCGATTCCATCTACACTCACGATCCGGTCCTCATTACCGATGCCGGCGCGGTGATCCTCCAGACGGGAAAGAAGCTGCGTCGTGGCGAAGGACCTGCAATGGAAGATGCTCTAAACAGTTGGGGCATTCCTATTCTGGGCGCAATCGAAGGCGGCGCTACGGCCGAAGCCGGTGACATGATCTGGCTCGATCGTCAAACCCTGCTTGTGGGACGCGGATTTCGCACGAATCAGGCGGGAATCGATTGGCTTTCGTCGCTGATGCAACCTCTGGGAGTTTCCGTAATACCGGTTCCACTGCCTTATTGGACAGGCCCGGATGATGTGCTGCATCTGATGTCGTTTATCAGCCTGCTGGATGTGGATCTCGCCGTCGTTTACCGCCGGTTACTGCCGGTCCCGCTGTATGAACTACTGGTGGAGCGCGGTGTGAAGCTCGTGGATGTTCTGGAAGACGAGTATCCATCCCTGGGCTGTAATGTGCTTGCTGTAGGTCCGCGGCAGCTGGTGATGGTGTCGGGCAACCCCATCACGCGTTCGCGCCTCGAAGCGCGAGGCTGTACGGTGTCGGAGTTTGACGGCAGCGAGATCTGCATTCCTGGCGCCGGCGGTCCGACGTGCCTGACGCGGCCGCTCCTTCGCGCCTGAGGGGCAATCGTCATTGTCGGAAATCGCTCCACCATCGAAAGTCCCCTCGAAGCGACGGGCGTCGCACCGATCGTACTGGCGGACATCGAAGGCAATGTCCGATGAAGTAGTTCAGCGAAGGTCTTCCACTTGCGCTTTGTCCTCCGCGACGGATTCCGGTTCGTCCGCCTCACCTGGCAATTTCAAGTAATCGCCTCTGCTGAAATATTTTTCCAGCCAGACATACGCCACGATGAAGAAGTACCGGCTTCCCATCTCACTGATCTTAAGCTTGGTCGCTCCACTCTTGCGGTTGCGCCAGGTAATCGGCACGACGGTCCAGGAATAACCGCGAACGATCGCTTTCAACGGAAGTTCAACGGTGAGGTTGAAGTGAGGCGACAAAAACGGACGACAGCCATCCAAAACCGTTTTGCGGTAGGCCTTGAATGCATTCGTCGTGTCGTTGAAAGGCATGCCGAAGACCACTCTGACAAAGAAATTCGCCAGCCGGTTTATATAAAATTTCAGCCAGGGATAGTCGATCGTACCGCCACCCTTAATGAATCGGCTTCCAAAGACGCAGTCCCATCCTTCATTCAAAGCAGACCAGTAGCGGACGACATCCCGGCAATCATCCGACTCGTCGGCCATCATGATCACTACGGCATCGCCGCGCGAAGCGTCGATTCCTTTGACAACCGCTCTGCCGAAACCGTGCGAACCTGAGTTTTGAACCGGCCTGATTGCCGGATTTCTCAGCGCTGCTTCCTGCAGGAGCGTCCAGGTCGTATCAGTACTGCCATCGTCGACCACGACAATTTCATGAGGGACCTTGTTCAGTTGCAGTTCCAGGTGCAGGTGTTCGACAGTTCCTGTGATACAGCTTTCCTCATCCCGCGCTGGAATAACGACACTGAGCAATTTGAGATTGCTACTCACAACCACCTCATTTAGTCGCAATGACAAGAAACTGCCGGCCCAGGATTGGCCACACGACCCGGCAACGAAGATAAGCCCGCACGAACAGCACCGGATATTGCCGGCCCCCTGCCATCGTGTACGGCAGGAACCGCGGAATCACTTTTTCCATTCTAAAACCGGCGATCTGGAGTCCCTCGGCGAGGCTGGTTTCCGTTATCGGCAAATAATGATCCCAAAAATCCCAGTAAGCGCCGGGCAGATATTTGATATTAGGGCCGAGCGCGATGAAGCGTCCCCCGGGGCGCAGGCATCGCCACGCCTGGCGAAGGGCTGCTTCGGCGCTCGCCTTGGAAGGAAGATGCTCCAGAAAATTGCTCGTAAAGACCAGCCCAAGGGACGCGTCTTGCAGAGGCCACTCCTGCGAGCAGTCCTGCTGAAACAGGCAGACACCGGGATCCAGGTGTTGCTTTGATGCCGGATTCAGGTCCATGGCGTATCGAACCGGCACGTTCACGGCATTGATGAATTCGCCATACCCACAGCCCAGGTCCAGCACCGCTCCATCAGCGGGAATGTAGCGATGGAACCAGCCGGAGACCAGCGCTTGCCAGACTTTGCGCCGGTACTCCTCTCTGCTGGAGAAACGTTGCTCATAGATCTTCTCCAGATGGTTTTCGGTACTGTCTGTCATGGCATCCTACGACTGAAGCGTTTCCAGGGCTGTTGAATGCTCACGCACCCACGCAGCCATATCCTCGAAAATGTGATGGACGCTGCGCCTTGGTCGCCAGGAAGTGCGCGCAAACAGACGCGTGCAATCGCCAATAAAAATCCGCAAATCTCCCGGACGATCGACAAGAACGAGGTTGATGTCTGTTTCCCTGCCAGTAAGTTCGCGGCAAATGGCTGTGAGCTCACGCAGCGAGGCCGCGTTGGCCAAACCGCCTGCGACGTTCCCCACCCAGCCGTCCCAGCTTTCGAATGCTCCGACCTGCTCGATTATCAAATCACAGAGATCCGTGACATGAAGAAAGTCCCGGACCTGCTTGCCGGATCCGCCATATCCGATATAGGAGAGGGGCCGGCCGAACCAGTGCGCGAGCACCCAGAGAGAAGCCACGCCCTGGTCCACTTTACCAAATTGCCACGGTCCGGTGATCACCCCGCAACGATTGATGACAGAGCGGAGTCCAAAGACATACCGGTATTCCTCAACCAGCAGTTCGGCCGCGAACTTCGTGTAGCCGTAGAGTGTGCGAGCCCCAGCCATATCCACATCCTCACGGACACCTTCCGAACTGATCCCACGTGTTTCACCGTCCTTCCAGCGGAAACGGGTTGCATCCTCAACCCAGGGATGCGACTCCAGACGCTGGATCGGGTACACACGGCTCGTTGATAGCAGCAGAAAGCGGCTCTTCCAAATCCGAGCCTTCTCCAGACAGTTGTAAGCGCCCAACAAATTCGTGTGCACAACCTGGTCGGGACTGGACTCGATCCCTGCAAGTACAGAAGGCTCCGCTGCGCATTCGATAAGAAAGTCAAAGGGGCCCGCCGGGAACGCCGATGGTTCGCGAATATCCCCGTAATGAAACCGGACTCCATCGGCACGCAATCGGGGAAGATTGAGCTCAGAACCGCGCCGGTAGAGATTGTCCATTGCGACGACCGTAGCGTCGGCGAAGTGGCGTTTCATGGCGATCCCAAGATTTGCGCCAACGAAGCCTGCGCCGCCCGTGATCAACACTCGCATAGTCTAGGTTGCGG
>DASTBJ010000570.1:0-3951 GCA_035712125.1 Terriglobia bacterium | reverse complement strand
AGCACTTTCGTCCTTTAGACGAGCGTGGATGTTCTGTCGTATACAGGAGGTCTTCCGGAAGGCAATGGTGGCTCCCGCCCTCACCCGTGGAACGGTTCAGCGGTGGCCATTGGAGCCTTCCGTTTTTTTGCTTAGAAGTGGCTGGGCACGTCGTGATTAATCCATCGAACGCTGTTCAGGATGCGCCCGACGAACGCTGATGCCTCTCGGGGGTAGGCCAACATCAGAACCAGACCCGCCACAACAACGATGGCAGCTGCGACTTCAAGGGTCCTCATGGCATCCACTATCTAGTGAGGTCTTCAGGATCACAACTTTTTCAAGTGCCGTTAGCGATGATTGCGGAGACTCGCGGCGACCTCAGAAGCGACACGCGCGTTTTGCCTTAACAGCGCGAGATTGGCCTTCAAGGTTGCGCCGTTGCTTCGTTCGGACATGCGGGAAAGCAGAAAAGGTGTGATCTCCTTTCCTCTGATGTCATGCTTTTCCGCTTCCAGCAAAGCGTGGCTCAAGATGCTTTCCAACTCTTGATCCGGGACTTCGAATTCTTTCGGAACCGGCACGGTCAGCAAGACAGAGCCTGCGAGATTCAAACGCTTTCGCGCGACAAAGATCCCTGCGACGTCTTGTGCGAAGTCGGCGCGGGCGTCAATCGGCAACCCGCTTTTGCGCGAATAGAATGCGGGCATATCGTCGCATTTGTAACCTATGACGGTGACGCCATGGGTTTCCAGCCATTCGCGCGTCGCAGGCAGGTCGAGAACAATTTTTGCGCCTGCGCAGACGACAACCATCGGGAGTCGCTCGAGTTCCGGAAGGTCTGCCGAAACGTCGGGCAACGCGCCCCGGTGAACGCCGCCGATCCCACCGGTTGCGAAGACCTCAATGCCGGCCTGATGGGCAATCCACATGGTCGTTGCGACTGTCGTCGCTCCGTTCCACTTTTGGGCGACAGCGATTGGCAAATCTCTGCGGGACAGCTTGTGTATACCGTCCTGTCGGGCCATCAGACGGATCTGTCCTTCGTCCAGGCCGACGAACAGTCGTCCTTCCACGACGCCGATCGTTGCAGGAATCGCTCCCGCGTCACGGACGATCTGCTCGAGTTCTAGCGCTATTTCGAAATTCAACGGCTGGGGAAGTCCATGCGCGATAACGGTGGATTCGAGGGCGACGACGGCGCGGCGGTCGTTTAGGGCACCCTGAACTTCCGGTGTGATGACGAAGACGTCGTGGTCCATTGCCGACTAGAGTGCGGCAAGCGGGTCAGCAACACAAGGGGCAGGGCCACCAAAGGGGAAATCTGAAATAGGGCTGTCCTTTCGGACCTTCGGGGAAGTCGGGCGACCATGGCTCCTACGGTCGCCCGATTCGTTGGAACACAGACCTGGCGAATGTCCCATGGGGACGTAGGAGGAACAACTTTTTTGAGATGCCTGGAGTAGCTAGCGTATTGTCCGGATCATCTCTTCCATTTGTATTTCGGGATTCGACCGCAGCGGCACTGTTCTGCCGGTTTCCACAAACCCTGCGCGCAGGTAAAGTCGCTTCGCTGCATTGCCTTGTATAACAAAGAGAATCATTTCATCGACCTTTTGCTGCTCCGCCCAAACAAGTGCTGCATCCATCAATGCTTTTCCAACACCTTTTCGGCGTGCAACCGGCGCGACCCACATTGAGTACAAGCCTGCGGAGCGCGGCTTTTCCGGCAATCTGCTGACGCGAGCCATCCCTACCGGTAATCCAAGCTCGTAGGCGAGCAGTAAAGCGCCATCTCGATCCAGCAAAGACTCTCGCCACTCTTCCGGACTCCGTCGCCTCACCTGATCCACGGTGTCGCCAAACGCGCCCGGCGCTTCTGCCAGGGCTTCAATTCGCAGTGCGAGCCAGATTGGTAGTTCTTCGGATTTTAGGAAGCAAACTTCGATCACGATGGAAATTTGATTTTATGAGTCACGTTTTTTGGAGAAGGGAACCGTCGAGCCCCCTTGTCTTACCTTGAGGGAGAAGTTTTGGTTGCTCCAGCAGGGCTCGGGGTTGTAATCGGTGGTTTTGTGACACCACGCGACACGCCAACCGTCGCCGCCCGCGCGCGGCTGCATTGCGCCGCCGTGAGGGTCGGGGACCGTTTCCTGAGCAACTGGTTCGCCTGATCCTTCAACGTAGCATCGCCTGTTTGTGCGGAAGCCCATACTTCGCACCACGCGGAGAGTCCAAACTGTTCTTGCCGAAAGCCCGGCATCTGGTTTGCCGCGACGATAACGCCGAGTTTTGTGCGGTAACTGGCTCCGGGTGCAGACAATGCCCGGTCCATATCTTTTGCTGCGGTAGGCCCGAGTGTCGCGAGTTGCCTTCGGGCGGTTAGGCGGACCAACGAATCGCTCGACTCAAGGTTGGCGATGGTTGCGCTCGCCGATGGAGTCGTTTGAGCAGCGACGGTCCCGAACCAGGGAAGCCGAGGGAGGCGGCCAGATGCGGGCGACGCATCAACCACAACCCGTTCTCCCTTCAGTGTCTCCGGTTGACCCGACGGGTGGTTCATCAACTTCAGTGCCTCTTCTTTCGGGTCGAAGACGAAATTCAGTTCCATTGATGGGTCGTAATACTGCTTCTTCGTTGAAAAATGAAATCTCCAGGTCATCTCGCTGGTCGGAGTTGTGTGATCGATCAGGATAGAGAGTGTGGTCGATTCTGCGAGCGGATCGACGCTATACGCCCGCCAGAACAGTTGATCGGTTTGTTGCGGATCCCGATATGTAAAAACGCGAAAATTAGCCATGTCAGGACCGGACGCACGAAACGTATTGAGGATCGGCAATCCGGTGACTTTACCTCGAATCATCGCCTCTTTCGGAGCGGGTAGAAGAGAGTACCAAAAGAAAACCACCAATCCGCACAACGCGAAGATGGTGATCCATGCTGCTGCATAAGCGGTATTCCTGACCGTTTTCGGCAGGTTCGTATCGCGAACGCGCTTGAATGCAAGCTTCTCGATAACAAAGACCGTAAAAGGTAGCAATGCAAATGGGCCGTAGTTTTTTAACAACTCATTCCATTCCATATCCAACTCCAGATCGGGGGTAAGTCCCCGCAAAAAGTCGAAGTGAGAGACTTAACGTGGTTGAGGCAGGCCGTCCGTATTGATCTGCCTATAAGGCTAGCGTCTTGCTGGATTGTTCGCGTTTGCAGTGACGAGTCTATCTCGAAGCTGTAGGCGTATCCAGTTTTTGGCAGTCGTCAATAAAGGAGAGTATTCATAGCGGACCTAATGATCTCGGCCGGCAACTTGAACGTGACGTATGCACCATGTTGAGACCGAACAGCTCGCCTTTTCACAGTTTATTCTCATCCATCAGCTTAAACGAAACCAACGAGTGCTTTCCGCGAGATCGAGCAAAGGAGTACAGAGCGACGGCTGCCACGGCACCCACAAGGACATAGTACCTGCTGGCGTGCCACCCTTGTGGCGGCAGCATGATCTCCGCGCGGAATATCCGATCGGCAAACCACATCGCCATCCCGGCGGTTACTCCGAAGCGCAGCATCGCCACGACCCAAAGCACTGCGAATGCCGAGACGATGACCATACCTCCATAGCGTTGGGGGCTCGGGGTCAAGGCATTGATCACGGCGAGCCAAACCGGCGTGGCGAACCACGGGTTCCGGAAAACTGCTCTTATGCAACAGAAAAGGAAGAAGAGGGCGAGAGAAATATTCGCGGCGTCGAAGAATTTGCCGAAGAGAAACGAAACTGTCTGAGGCATCGAGTGCATAGCCTGAAGGAGTTCGGCCTCGGGGTACTCGATCGGCGTGAGCCCGCCAAGGCGACCGAGCGTCCTGACAATGCACACGAGGCTGGCTAAGAACACGCCGACCAGGACGTCGCGGCCTACAAGCGAATCTCCGAACCGTCCTTCGAGCAGCCGATTCCACGAAATAAGCGCGTGTGGC
>DASTBJ010000569.1:0-7745 GCA_035712125.1 Terriglobia bacterium | reverse complement strand
GCTGCTGCGCCCAGAAGTCCGTGCCAACGGCAGTAGTTCCCGCGGGTAGAACCGCGTTAAGAAACGCCGTTCCGGGCTGATTCGGAGGTCCCCAAACCAGGATGGCGCCCGTTCCTGTGTTGAGGACGGCCGACTGCATTGCAGCTAACCCGGCACCATAGACAGTGACGACTCCTGTCCCGAAGGGGCCGGTCCCTGATGTTGTAAAGTTCACGCCTGAAGCAGTCAGGCCGGCGGGGTTTGCAAAGTTTTGTGCAGCATTCGTGGGCACGATGCCTTCGAAGTTGATCGTTGTTACATTCGTCGTGGCTCCTGTGAAAGCGACCCGCGTGTCCAGGAACGTGATGTCGGCGCCTTCGGAAACCGAGACGCAAAGGGCAAGAAGTGTAAACGCAGAGCAGATTAGGGATGTGATGCGACGCATTTGTTTGTTCCTCCTAATGCGGCACGCGGTTAGCGGTTAAATGTTCGAGACTTCGAGTGGTATGACGGAGGGTTGCCTATGGCGTGTGACCCACGGCGCCGGTCCGTCCCTTGAACGTACGCTACAATGAGCCTGCCCCCCGTCGGGAAAGTGGAGAGCAATTCTGTTGCCAACGACAGTCGTTGCGGATTTCACGATCTGAAGGGTCTTGCGCATTTCCCCAGGTGAGTCGCGAAGTCGTGATGTGCGCGCTGTCTTAGAGACGCACACAGGGTCCATTACTTATTGATCGTCTTCAGCGGACATCGCGATTTCCGAAGCCACACGCGTGGAGCCGTTTTTCTTGCGTTTGGCCGTTGCGGGCGTAGCTGCGACGACGCGGGCCGGTTCAATGGATCCGGATTTGTTCAATATCTCTACAATCGCGGTCGCTCGTGCTGAAGCCAGCCCTTGCAGATCAGTCTCTGTCACGGTCTGCACTTCCAGCAAACGGGCCCGAAGCCGCTCATAAAACGACGCGGCATCAAAACTCGGTGGTGGCGGTGCGGCGCCCTCGGGTTGTGGCGCGGTCGTAGGCGTGGGGGAGGTGACACGCTGCCGTTCCGCGTCCAGTGCTTCCTGAGAAAACTGTTCGACGAATAACGCTTCGAGAATCGTTTCGAGTGTGGACGCTCCGGCAGCGGCGGCAGCGGCGCCTGCGCCTTCCCGACGGGATTCTATGAGGCGGACCAGCCTTTGCTGTTTCAATGCCGCTTGATCTCCTTCGGGATCAAATCGGCCTTCGACGGTGAGCTTTACTTCCTGCTTTGGGCCGAGGTGTTCAGCCACTTTGATCAGCTTCTGCTGCTCATCGGGAAGCAGGTCGCTGCGGCCCGGATCGAACTCGATAAGTTCCAGATCATCTTCATCCCTTCCAAAGAGCCCACCGATCGCTCGGAACGGTGCCCTGACGGCATTGCCAAGGATTGTCCGGACGGCAGACCAGAACACCGCGTTGTAGTTGAACTCCGGCGAGTCTACGGTGCCTTCGACGGGAACCTTGAGGTTGATGCGGCCCTCCCTGTCCTTCAGTAAGGCGACAGCAAGGCGGACCGCAAGTCCCGGTGCTTTGGAATCTTTAACCCTGGCGCCAAGCGCCAGGTTTCGTGCGACCAGAGTATGGTCTCCCACCAGCCGCCGATCCTTGATGACGTAGTCCACATCGAGATCCAGGACGCCGCTCTTGACCTCATAACCCGCGAAATGGGCGAAATAAGGCGTGAGCCCCAACATCTCGATACTGCGAAACTGCACATTGACTTCAGAGGATGCCAGCGGATTCGAAAGCCGAAGAGTGCCGCCGGTTTTGACGTAGCCGGTCTTGTCCACGCGGCCTTCCAGGGCGAGCGTTGCCGGCGCCGCGGCAAAGGAAGAGACATCGCGAACGGTGCCGTTGGCCGAGTGAATCTCGGCGCGGAAGGGAAGCAGGAGACTCAAATCCTGGAAGTCGGCTGTCCCGTCACGGAATTCGATGACGCCGACTTCGAGCGACAACGGTTTCGAATTTGCCGTAGTTGTATTGCTGCTGGAACTGGAAGGGACCTTCCTCAAATTGAGGTAGCCCGCCTCGTCGATCAAGATGTTGGCAAACGGTTGATCGATCGTAACCTTCTTCACCCGCGCACGGCCCGGGGCGCTGTCATAGGTGAGTCCATCGATCTGCAAACGTTTCCATGCGGCGAGCCTTTTGTCCGCGGCGTCCAGGATCTCGACATCACGCAGCGTTACGCCACCTGTAATCCCTATGCTGGGTGCAGGCCCGGATACAACGACCTTCCCCTGCACGTCGGCGAGCCCTGAAGAAAGTTTTGGGGCCGGGGGCGTTTCGAAATAGGAACGCAGGCCGGTAAGGTCCACGTTTTGCACATTGAATTTGGCATCTGCCGCAAGCGGTGACAGCGCGAGCGTACCGGACGCGTCAATCGTTCCGTTTTCCTGGAGGCGGCCTTTCAGCGTCACCGGGATCGCCGATTCGAGCTTGCTGGAAATCCCTTCGGCACGAGCGCCCAACCCGGACAGCTCGATCTTCACCGCGGGTTCCACGCCATTGTCTTCAAAGGTTGCCGACGCGTTCTCGATATCAAAAGAAGCGATCCGCAGTTGCCACCGCGTCTCACTTTGCACCACCTTCGGGCGCTCCGAAGCAAGGGTTGTCCAGTTCAGTTTTCTGTCCGTTCCCAACTTTGTGAGCACGTGCGCTCCGACAACACGGACCTTTTCGACTTCGAGCTGGGCCTCGGGCCACCTGGCGTTGACGCCCTCGATGCTCACTTCGGGCACCGTAAGCCAATCGATGTTTTCTACCCGATGACGGGCTGCCAGCGAACGGACGGTAGCCGATACACCGTTCAAATTCGCCTGCAGCGTCTTATCGGTTCCCCTGGTGAGCTCGTAGGGAACGGAGAGATCTACGGTTCCGCCATGCACATCGAGCGGCTGTCTCTGACCGAAATAATCCCAGAGTCTTGGAATAGGGAGACCCGTAATATCCAGCTGTCCTGAAAAGCGTAGTGGCTCTACCGTCTGGCGACCAGTCCATTTCAGCACGGCACTGTTTTCAAAACCGATGGTGATCGTGTGATCGCCGCTTTCGTCGGGAAGGGTGATCAGGTGTCGAATTTCGAGATTCAGGGGTTCAAGCCGAGACTCGTACGCGGGCTGCCGGGAACTGTCCGTGAAGCCAACGCCACCCTTTGCCAGGACCAGGCGATCGATCACCAGACGTGGTAACTGGAACGGTTCGGCAGACTCCTCCGCTACTGTCGTGCCGGTCCTGGTTTCAATCAGGTCTGCAACGCTCGGCTGGCCATCCTGAAGAATGCGAGCGCTTAAAAAGGGACGTTCGATTCGGACTTCCCTGAATCGTATGGCGCGGCGAAACATACCGGAAAGTTGCAGGTCTGCCAGGAAGTGCTCGACTTTCATGAGGTCGGCATTATCGCGATCTGAAAGAACAAATCCCCTGATGGTCGTCACAAGAGTAAACGGATTAAAGCGGACTTCGTCGATGCGCGCTTGGCGGTTCAGCTGAGTTTTGGCCTGAGTGATGACGTAGTTCCGGATCAGCCGGGGAACAATAAAAAATCCAAACAGGGTATATGCGGCAAGAAGAAGACCGGCGCCAAATGCGACGCGTTTCCAAAGCCGCCGTCTCGAAGACCCGGAGGCGTTCGTTCGCATCGCAGCACTATACTCGCTTCGGAATCGGTTACGACCTGTCAATTCTTACGGGTCACGGTGGCCGAAGCCCGGGGTAATACTGAATGCCCTCAAGCGATCTGAAATCGGACGAGTCCTGCATCTCAAATCCGAGATTTCAAAATCTCAAATTGGACGATCAGGCGGCTGAGACGGCCCGATTTAAGTTTTCGAACTCTCGGATTTGAGATGCAGGACTCGTCCGATTTCAGATTCCTGCAGATAGCGACCAACCACCATTGCCTGCCTCCCGCGGACGTGGCCGTTGTGCGCAGCGGTTGCAGCAAACTAGAATGTCTGTCGGAAAATCCAACTATGCGTTCAGCAGCCCACACACTACTGGCATTCGCCGCTCGCGCGGGTATCGATTATCTCTTTACCAATCTCGGCAGCGACCATCCCGCATTCATCGAAGCGTTCGCAGAAATGCGCCAACGCGGCGAGCCCATGCCGAAGGTGGTGGTTTGTCCCCATGAAATGACGGCGTTGAGCGCCGCACACGGACACGCGATGATCAGCCGGCGTCCACAGCTGGTACTCGTACACGTCGACATCGGAACTCAGAACCTCGGCGGCAGCGTCCACAACGCGGCGCGTGGACGCGTTCCCGCAATCGTGCTCGCCGGTCTCTCACCTGTTACCGATGGGGGAGATCGGATCGGTACGCGCAACGAGTTCATCCACTACATCCAGGACATGACGCGGCAGCACGAACTCGTGGCTCCGTATATGAAATGGTGTTATGAGCTGCGCGCCCCGGAAAGCGTGACATCTGTAATGGCGCGGGCTATTCAGATTGCGACCGCACCTCCAGAGGGGCCGATCTACATCACCGGCGCCCGCGAAGTGTGGGAGGGCCCCGCGCCGGACAGGGCTGAATCTCTGAACGACTGGCCACCGGCGCGCCTTGGGGGACTGGCTCAAAGTGAAGTCTCCGAACTTTACCAGGCTCTTGTTGCGTCCCGGCGGCCGGTCGTTATCACAAGCTACCTGGGACGTCAGCCTGACAGTGTGCGCCGCCTGGTGGAGATTTCTGAACGTATTGGAATCGGTGTTTGTGAAGTCAGCCCGGCATACCTGAACTTTCCCGGCGGTCATGTGCATCATCTCGGTTACAGGCGCAACAGCTTTGTTGAAGAGGCGGATCTGATCCTGATGCTCGACGTCGATGTTCCGTGGATCAATGGCAAGGTTCAGCCTCGTCCGGGCACACCCGTATTTCACATCGATATCGATCCGCTCAAAACGGGCCTGGGCTACTGGCATTTCGCCGCTCAACGCGTCTACCAGGCGGATACGCTCGCAACACTGAATCAACTTGCAGCGGCTGTGGAAAAGGATCCGCCGGGACGTCAATCGCGCTGCGACTGGATCGCATCCGCGAGGCCGCGTCCCCTGCCCGCGACCGGAGCCGGTACCGGGCAGATTACTCCGGAAGAACTCACCGACGCGGTGCGCGACCTGGTTACGGATCGTACGGTGGTGCTGTTTGAGGCTCCCACCTGTACGGAACTGATTCCGACTGGGCTCCGGCTCAACAATCCCGGCAGCTATTTCAACTGTGGCGGCGCGGGTCTGGGCTGGGGCATCAATGGTTGCATCGGCGCAAAACTCGCACGGCCCGAGGCCGACGTGATCGGACTGGTGGGCGACGGATGTTACCAGTTCGGTGTGCCGAGCAGCACCTACTGGGTCGCGAATGCATATAAGACACCCTTCCTGACGGTCATTTACAACAATGGTGGCTGGAACGCACCGAAGCACTCCACGCTCGGTGTTCATCCCGACGGCAACGCTCGGCGCAACGACACGTACTGGGTCACGGTTGGCGCCGGCGCACGGCTTGCGGATATCGCCGCTGCCGCCGGCGATGCTGCGCCATTCCAAGTCTCAAGCAGAGAGGATCTGAAGGGAACCTTGCGGCGGGCTCTGCAGATCGTGCGCGAAGGCCGTTCCGCTGTTGTGGACGTTGCGATCCAGGGGATCTCTTCTCAGGTTCTCGGATAACGACCGAGGATTTCCGGGTGAAAAACACTTTGGAGGCCTGTCGATCTCGTCTGCCTTCAAACGACTAACGGTTAGAAGGTCGAAAGGCCGCGATTTAACAAAGGAGATACCGCGATGAAAGTTATGGTGATTGTGAAGGCAAGCAAAGACACGGAAGCCGGAGTCATGCCGTCGGAGCAGTTATTGAGGGAGATGGGAGATTACAACGAGCAGCTTGTGAAAGCCGGGATCATGCTCGCAGGAGAGGGTCTGAAGCCGACGTCGCAGGCCGTGCGCGTTGAGTTTTCCGGCAACCAGCGGAAGGTCATCGATGGGCCGTTCGCGGAAACGAAGGAATTGATCGCGGGCTACTGGATCTGGCAGGTGAAGTCGCTTCAGGAAGCCATCGACTGGGCGAAACGTTGCCCGAACCCGACAGGCGAGCAGTCCACTCTCGAAATCCGGCCGGTGTTTGAAGCCGAGGACTTCGGTGGGGAATTCACCCCCGAGTTGCGGGAGCAGGAGGAGCGGGTCCGTGCACAGGCTGAAGATCTTCTAAAGAAGAGGGCGTAGCGTTTCACGCCCGATTTCGTTTCATGAGCAGATCTGTTTTTTGTGCAATGTGGCTTGTTGCGGCGCCGCTCCTGGCTTCAGCACAATGGACTGCCGCTGCGTACATTGGCAAAGCCCACACTGCCGATGCCGATATTCGCGTCACGAGCGGGACTGGTACCGACGTTATCTTCAACAAGGTCGATTTCGAGGATCGTTCATTTCAGGGTCCGCTGTACTACGGCCTTCGAGCGGGCTACATGTGGACATCCCGACTCGGCCTGGAAGGGGAATTCATCCACATGAAGGCTTTCGCGCGCGTCAGTGACCCGGTGACCTTCAGCGGTGCCTTTCCGACTCCATCAACGGCGAATACAACAGTCCCCGGAGATGTACTTCCGCAATATGGCGTGTCTCACGGGTTGAATCTTCTGCTCGGGAATTTCGTTGTCAGGCACAAACTCACGCGTTCCCTGGCCGTCGGCCTGCGCGCCGGTCTGGGTACAGCCATACCCCATCCCGAAATCCGCGCATTCGGCGCGACGCTCGACGAATATCTGGTGCAGGGCGCTGCGGTGCACTTCGCCGGCGGAGGAGAATTCGACCTGAACCGCCGACTGTTCTGGTTCGGTGAATATAAATTCACGACGACGAGGCAACGTTTCGATCTGGGCTCCGCGACGGTCGAGAACAGATTCGTCACGCATCATCTCGCGACGGGGCTCGGACTTCGCTTCTGATCGGAGGATCGTAATAAACGCCGAGGCCGGTCGCGACTCAAATGTCGAGCGGGGGTGGAATCAGAATTCCCAACGAAGTGACTGCAGCGACATCGCTCTCGTCCTTATCCTGGCCGCTGTTATTTCAAGACACCTGCAAGCAGTTTGCCCACATCTGCTCCGCCACTCTTGGTGACGAATTCGATCACGATTGGAACGGCTTTCGCGACCATGTCCGGCTTCAGTCCGAGCTTTGTGAAAGAACTCGTCAGGCTGTCCAACCCGGTGGCGGGAACCGTACCGGTAGCGGCGGGCGCGGCTTTCAGGAGACCATCCATTCCCGGCACCGTCTTGGACACCTTGCCGAAATCAGCAGCGTTCAATCGCGACTTCGCCAGCGAAAATATGGATCCGGCCGCCCCTGCAGTTTGCGTGGGACTGGCGCCGCCGAGCGCCTTTGACAGCGAGCCCATGAAGTCGGAATTGATCCCGCCGGGGAGGCTCGGAATCTGTGCGTGTGCGAGAGACGGTAACAGCAGAAGCCCAATTAGACTCGCGGACGTAAGTACTCGGTTCATTCGTGTCTCCTTTGTTCGGCCTACCATAAGCGCCGCGGTCTGGCGCTTATATCGAGTAAATCCGAGATTTTGGAGCGGAATTTCCTGTAGGTGCGTGGCGCCTCATTGCCATCACTTTTCCAGCGCGTCGATCTGCGCCTGCAGCTTCCTCGCCCAGCGGTTGTTCAATGCATTGACGAAGAAAAAGAACGCGACCATCGCCACCGCAAGGACCAAAATGGCGAGCCCTCCTGCTCCCTGTTCGGATAT
>DASTBJ010000568.1:0-8623 GCA_035712125.1 Terriglobia bacterium | reverse complement strand
TCACCATTCGGAGAGTATTGCCTCGCGCTTCTATTCGCGCTCTTCGGTAGATTCGATGAACAGTTGTTCCGGCTGACGTTCGGGTCCTTCTTCTCAATTCTGGCGGCAGTGAGTTTCTACTGGATTGCAAGGCGAGCATCCCTCCACCCCACCTTGCTCACTGTGCTGTTTATTTCAAGCCCATCGTTTTTCGTATTCAGCCCAACGCTGATGATGGATATACCCATGCTGGCGCTGTTTTTGGTCGGTTTGCATTGGTTTCTGGACACCAATGGCTCGGCGGTACGACGTGTTGGCGCCGCGCTTTGCTTCACGCTATCGGTTGCATTCGGATACGCGGCACTCGTTCCGCTGGCGTGTTTACTTGGCGCCGCGCTATGGACCCGCCGGCCGGCACAGGACTTGATGGTGATCGCGACGCCTTTTGCCGCGCTCGGTGTGTGGGCAGTAGCGCTCACTGTGTACTATGGAGAGTTGCCATTCGTGCGAACGGTCAGGCATTTCGCCAGCGTCGGTTCTGTCGGACACAACGTTATCGCCACCCCCAGCTTTCTCGGCGGTGTAGCCGTGTTCCCCTGGCTACTCGCTCTCGTGTCAGGTGACAAAGCCGGGAACAGGCATGTCCGCGCTGCCGTCGTCAGCATCGCGGCGGCGGTGCTGCTGAGCGGGTTTGTTGGATGGATTCCGTATCGTTATGGCATCTGGTACATCCTCCTGGCGTCCGCAGGTCTCTTTCTCATTTTGCTGTTTGGCAGAGAGTTGCCGGCTCTCCTGCAATCAGGCGGCACTTTTCAGGTGTTCCTGGCGCTGGCCTTCCCGGGCGTATTGATCTTCTTCATCGTGGTTGGTGAATTTATCAGCGCGCGCTACGTTCTCATCGCAGGTCCATGGCTATATCTCACCGTGCTGAGTCGAGTTGAGCGAAAGCAGCTCACACTACTACTTGTGGGCACGCTGCTGCTGTCGATTGCGATTGCCACAGCGGACTATCGATTCGTCAACGCCTACCGCGCCTGGGTTGCCGATAACGTGACGTCCGTTAAGGCATCCGGCATTCCGATCTGGAATTCCGGAGAGTCTGGACTGCGTTTCTATCTGGAGCAGCAAGGCGCGCCAACCCTTTCCACGGTCGATCCGCGACCGCAAGGGGGAGATCTTGTCGTCCGTCAGAGGATGTTTCGTTACTCGCTGCCCGAGCGCATTGAGACGATGCTCGTCACGCTCAAGACCTGGGAATTGAACGACAGATTTCCCCTGCGCACGTTCAACCAGGAAGGCGGCGCGGGTTTTCACGGAAGCGGCCTCGGATTGGTTCCGTTTGCTGTCTCCCGCAGGCCGTACGACATGTTGGAACTCGCGCAGATAACGCCACTCGCGCTGACCTCCCCTGCAGCGGTGTGGAGCGAGGACGGGCCCATCCTCGATCAGAAGGAGGCCGAGATCTCTGTCCCCATGAAGTTGCCGCCTCGGACCCGCGTCCAATATGAACTGCAGGGTACGGGATCAGTGCGTATCGAGGATGGCCACGTGACGTTGCAAAAAGGGCAGGAAGCGCCGATTCGCTGGCGAAATTTTCGGTTTGTGCCCGAACCCCTGGCCGCCGAATTCTGAGCTGCTGGCCGGCAAGTGATAGACTCGGGGTCTGTCAATCTCACAATCCTGGAGGCTCAATGAACGCCAAATCAGTTCTGCTGGTTGTATTGGCTCTGCTCGTTGCGCTGACTCTTACGGTTGTCGCTCAGGACAAGAAAGATACGCAAACCCCCTCCGTCAGCGTCACCGGGTGCTTCAATAAAGGCAAAGCAGCCGATCAATTCGTGATCAAGGATGATAAGACCGGCAAGGAAACCGTCGTGATGGGTGATGCGAAAATGCTCGCCGCTCATGCCAACAATCATCAAGTCACCATCACCGGAACAATGACTAAGGAAAAGGACCAGGAGGTCCTAAGGGCAACCGACTTGAAGATGATCGCGGTGTGCAAATAGTCGCCTGAGATCCAGCACACCCCTACGTGTCCTATTAACCGCGGATTACTCGTTCACGTAATCCGCGGTTACTTGCCAGGAGCAATTCCGTGGTGTGACATAATCCCGTCGTCGACTCCAACCGTAACTCCGACGCAGCGAGGAACCAACTATGGATCCAATCAGACGCAGGATTCTTGCAACGGGCGCCGCGATGACTGCCATGGCTGCAGCGCCTCGAATATTCGGGCAACAAGATCCTCAGGGAGGGTCGGGCATGTCTTTCTACGAGAAGGGGCCGGTTCGCATCCACTATGACGTGGCCGGCTCGGGATTCCCGTTGCTGATCATTGCCGGCGGGGGACTGAACTCAACCATGGCGGGTCTCGCCACGCATCCATTTGATCCGATCAAGGAGTTCAGTGGCGAGTTCCGTTGTATCGCTTCGGACCTGCGGAACGCCAACGGCGGCCAGTCCACCGGCCCGCTGGAGATCGACCGGCCGTGGGATGCCTACACCGATGACCATGTCGGCCTGATGGATCACCTACGCATCGATAAATTCCTGGTGATCGGCTTCTGTATCGGCGGTCCCTTTATATGGAACCTTCTCGAGCGGGCTCCCAGCCGCGTTGTTGCAGCTGTGTTGGTCCAGCCCAGTGGTTTTCGACCGGAGATGCCGACCCTTTTCTACGACAACAACATGTCGGGGTGGGGACCTCAGCTCGTCAAGCGCC
This sequence comes from Terriglobia bacterium, assembly GCA_035712125.1. Lineage (GTDB taxonomy): Bacteria > Acidobacteriota > Terriglobia > 20CM-2-55-15 > 20CM-2-55-15 > DASTBJ01. Next base: position 5,919 of record DASTBJ010000568.1, on the reverse strand, counting down.
GGCCGGAGATCACCATGGAAATGGTCGACCGGTTCCTCACGCGGATGTACCGTACCAACCCCGATTTCGTTTTCACGGTGTCGCGTGATTTCGTGCGCAACTGCCAGACACCATTACTGATCCTGCCGGATGATATCCCTGCTCACCCTTACGCGGTCGCGATGGAGGCCGCGATGCTTGCGCCGAAAGCGGAAGTGAGCATGTTCCCGTGGAAGGAGCCCCGCGAACGGATTCCCCTGGCCGTGCGGCAAATCCGTTCTTTCCTTCGCGCTCATCGGCCGACGTCGTAACGAGCCGATTTCTTGAGCTACTTGGCCAGCAGCGCTTCTTTCGCGTACTTGCTATGAGGTAAAGGACGAAGCTTGCTCATGAGTGCCCCGACTCTCAGCGACGCTTCATAGATGGAGCCGGCACGAATGCCGGTGGGCAGACGATAGGCGCCGACTGCCTCAAGTCCTGCGGTAGCCATGCACCCACATTGAGAGCAATCGGGTGTGCCTCCGAACTGACAGGGCGTGACACGGTGCTTCAGGTTTGCCGTAATGGTTGTCGTGGTCCGGGCAAAGATGCAATGGTCGGGGTCCGAAGGAGGGGTCAGGAATGCTTTCAATGCTTCCTTTGGCACTGCCAGTTTCGGAAACTCCTCCCGAAGAACAAGCAGTTCGTCAATCACGCGCCGTCGCGTCTCGGGCGGAAGGATTTCATAACTCGTCTCGCCAATCTGAGGTGTGAACAAACTGATCCAGATCTTGCGCGTTTCCTTCTGGGCGCTCCAGAACGCCATGAATTCGCGCAGATAGCCGGGACGCTCCGTCATCTGTCGTGTCACCGTGCAGTGCACCGTGATGAGGTGACCCTTGATATGCTGCAAAATGCGCTCGTAGGTCGCGGGCTTCCGGCGCGCGTCGTGTTCTGCAGGCAGTCCGTCGATGGAGACCACGAGATCCAATTTTCGGATTCGCGACCATTCCAGGGGAATGGGGCGCACCGCGCTGGTAACGACCTGGCTGTACATGTCGCGCGCGTCAATCTGCGGCAGGATCTCACTGATCTCCTTGTGACGAACCAGCGGTTCACCGCCAACCAGGGAAACGTGAACAGGACGGTACGCGTCGATCAGTTGCATGACCCCGTCAACGAGTTCTTTGCCGCGAAAATCACTGACCTGCCGTAGCACGGCGCCGCCGCCAAGGTGCTCCTCGCCGTAGGCGTAGCAACCAGGACACGTTAGAGGACATTCTTTCGTAACCTCGATGGAAAGAAATGGTGTTCGGCCTGCAAGGATCCTCATCCACCCGCGAACGACATGGAGCTTGTTCATCCGACGTATTAGAGCACGAACTGCGGTGTGGACAAATGCACAAACATGGGTTGAGGTTCTACAGGGTAGCGTGAAAGGTCCGGCAGATGGCCTTTGGAGTACAATGACGTTTATGCGAATCCGCATCAGTCTCGGATGCTGCGCGCTTCTGCTGACGGCGCTCGTTGTGCAGGCCCGTGCCGCAGATCCGGTGTGGATTCAGCTGAACTCTCCAAACTTCGTTCTCTATACCGACACGACCGAAATGAAGGGGCGGCGCCTTCTGGAAGATTTTGAAGGACGATTCGCTGCGCTCCAGGAGGCACTCGGAGATATTCCCCAGCGTCAGTTTCCTGTTGAAGTTTTTCTTTTCAGCCGAAAGGAAGACTTTCTCGAAGCTGCCCCGAGTCCGACAGGCCCCAATGCTCCGGTTGAGTTCGAGAAGTCCGCGTACCTGTGGCGCGGCCCGGATAGATTCTTTATCGGAGCACGCGACAGAGCCCCCGAAGACATTTCGAATGACGTCGGGCATGCGTTGGGTCACATCTTTATTGAGCGTATTGTCGTGTGGAGACCCTTCTGGCTGGCTGAGGGCGGCGCGGAGTATTTTCGGAGAGTGGGCAGAAGCCCGGAGAACAGGCGCATTTCCGATAAGGACGCCTATCTGCTGGAGGATCTCGTCGATATCGTCCAGCCGCCCAAATACGACGATGCCGCCGCCACCCAGTCGATCGTAGCTTTCCGCGTTCAAGCCCACCGGCTCTTTCGGTTGATGACCAGTCAGAGCCATGCCGGGGAACTACGCACTTACCTGAAAGAACTGCGCTCGCTGGAGGGGCAGGGCACGAAGCTGGCCGTCAAACCCCTCCAGGCGGAATTCGAAACGTTTACTGAAACAATCGTGGGTCTGAAGGCCGGGGGTGTTGCCATCAAGACTTCGCCGCTGACACCCGACGCCATGTCGATTCATCGCGGGGATCTTCTCGTCGCGGCCACCAAAGTTTCCGAGGCGGCGTCCTGGTATCAGGCGAACCGTGCGGAGGCGCGGGCCGCTCGCGCGATACTTGCGCGCTTCTCGCGGTCTGGAAGTGAGCCACTGCGGCTGCTCACACGCGCGGCTGCTGAGATGCCGGACGCGGGGCTCGTTCAGTTCCACGCCGGCAGTGTGCAGACAAAGAACCCCGAAGATCTCCAGTTTCAGGCCCGCGCCCTGGAGCGAGCCGTGACATTACTGCCCCGTTTCGGGCGAGCCCATGGGCAACTTGCGAGGGTCAACATACTTCTCGGCAAAGCTGAAACGGCTGTGACGCAGGTCGAACGAGCAATTGAACTCGAACCGGAGTACGCGGACCAGTTCACGATGATCCGTGCTGAAGCGCTTCTTTCATTGGGTCGTTTCAGCGAGTCTGCAGCCACTGCACGAACGGCTGCCAGCCTGCCCCATGCCGACGCCTCGGTCGACTATGAACTGAGAAGCGCAGAAATCGCCCGTCGAGCAGAAGAGGCGCGCCGCGAACTCGAAGCGCGCCAGTTGGACAGGATCCGGGATCAAGTACGAGCCATCGTTAACGAGCGCGAGCCTCCCGTTGTGGCGCCGCCGCCCGTGGATCGGCCTCCACCACTCTCCGGCAGGATTGAATACAACGTGCAATCCACGAGACAGCTGAGCATCGTTGATGCCCCCCTGCCGATCTACAGAGACACGCTTGTTGAAAAGAGCGCGACAGGGCGCATCACGATCCGAGTCACGATTGGGCCTGATGGAAAAGTGACCCAGGCGTCCATCGTGGATTCGCAACTTCCGGAGATGAGCGCATCAACTCTAGACGCCGCGAAGAAATGGACGTTCTCACCGGCAGCTGGCCGCCCGCCCTTCGAGGCACGCATTATCTTTACGTTCAGCGTTCAATGAACTGTCCGGTCTGTCTGAGCCCTGCGACAACTTCACGGTCGCTGGTGGCCGGTGATTTCTTCTTTGAGACAACGTCCAGAAGGTTTGGATTCAGAGACTGTGGTCGCTGCCATTGTCTGTTTCTGGACCCCATGCCCGGCATTCATGAGCTCCCGCACTTCTATCCGCAGGATTACTGGTGGAGCGACTCTCCTTCTACGTTGAGTCGACTCGAAGATGTGTATCGGCGCATCGCTCTCCGTGATCATGTCGCGTTTGTTAGCCGGACATCCCGGAAGGTCCGAGATTCCCACGCGGTGCGTTTGCTCGACGTCGGTTGTGGAAGTGCTACCTTGCTGAGGCTGCTGCGGGAGAAAGGTTTCGATGTGCTCGGTTTTGACCAATCCCTTAGGGCTGCCGCAATCGGTAAGGTAGGCGGTGTTGAGGTAAAGACTGGCGTCCGGTTGCAGGACGGGAATTTCACCGACGCCTCATTTCATGTGGTAAGCCTCTTTCATGTTCTGGAGCACGTCCCGGATCCGCGTGACCTGCTGGGTGAAGTGCGACGGATTCTTTGCAAAGGCGGGAGGCTGGTTCTTCAGGTCCCGAACATTGACAGCTGGCAGTTCAGACTTTGTGGCGTTCGGTGGCGCGGTCTGGATGTCCCGCGCCATGTGATCAATTACTCCACCAAAACCGTGCTGCGCCTGCTGCTGGATTCGGGTTTCCGAATCCGTCGTAGCCGCCAATTCAACATTCGAGACAACGCACCGTCTCTGGCGTCGAGCCTGTTTCCCGCGCTGGATCCTGTTCGTCGGAGGGTTCGTCACCGCGAAGACCGGGCCGAGTCGTCACTGGTGACATGGGGAAAACACGGGCTATACCTTGCAGCTGTAGCGGCGGCGTATCCGTTTGCCGTTATGGAGTCCCTCGCGGGAGCCGGCGCCACTGTGATGGTCGAGGCGGAAAAGATTTAACCTTCAAAACTTGAGAACGACCAGCGTACTGTCGTCTGTTTGCCGGCGTTCTCCCATGAATGCTTTAAGACTGTCGCGGATACCATCATGAATGGCCGCTGCCGGCTTTTCGAGGTGGTCCCGAGTCACCGCATTCAACCTGGAGAGGCCGAAGTGTTCGCCGCTGCCGTTTTCTGTTTCGGTGACACCGTCTGAATAGAGCACGAGCGCTGAGCCCCGTCTTATGTCGTAACTCTCGAGTTGCACCTTCAGATCGGAGAACAAACCGATTGGTAAAGCGCCACCCTCTTCCAGCCACGTGTTGGTTCCCACGGGGTCAACAAGCAGCGGCGGAAGGTGTCCCGCTCTGACGCAATGCAGTTTGCCAGCGTCAGGGTCCACCAGGATGCCGATCAACGTAACGAACGTTTGAGCCCTAGTTGTCTCGATGAGCGACTCGTTCAGAATTAATGTGATGCGCTCCAGGGATTCGACATGACGCAGCAGGGCGCGACAGGTTGCGTGCAGCGAGGTCATCACCAGGGCGGCTCCGATTCCCTTTCCGGAAACGTCACCGAGCATAATGATGAAGCGGCCGTTCTTGAGCGGATAGTAATCGAGATAATCGCCGCCGACGGCTTCGCACATGGCGCTGGATGCGGCGATCTGAACACCATGACATTGGGAAGGAAGGCCTGGGCAGAGGTTCTGCTGGATCTCTCTCGCCAAGGCAAGCTCCTGTTCCATTTTGCGTTTTTCGAGAAGCTGCCGGTGCAGCCAGGCATTTTCCAGGGCAAGACCCATGTGTACGGAAACGCTTCGAAGGAATTCGAAGTCGTCGTCCTGGAGTGTCCTCGCGCGATTCAACAGCTCCAGCACTCCGACGGTGTGCCCCGAGCGATTGAGGATCGGCATACAAAAGACGTCTCTTGTGCGGTAGTCGAGCGAGGCATCGATAGCCGAGTTGAAGCGAGGATCCTGATAGGCATCCGCAATATCAATCGTGTCGCCAGTCGTTGCCACGGCGCCCGCGATGCCCGTATTCATGGGCAGACGGATTTCGTTTCCTTCGACCCCCTGCGCTACCAGAGACAGCAGCTGCCGTCGATCGTGGTCGACGAGGAACACCGTCCCTCGATCGATGTGCACCTCTTCACGGACGATCTTTAGAATGATTGCCGTTAGCTCGGCAAGATCGATTGTCGAGTTAAGCAACTTGGCGGCTTCGAGCAGGCGGCGGAGTCGACTTACGCTTCGGGTCGCTTCGTGTTGTGCATGTGAGGGCTGGGACATAGGTGCTGAATCAAGGATGCATTAGATACGTCGGACACGACCCGTTCAAGAAGAAGTTAGGCAACTTTGTTACTTCGGAATCGCCCGGATGTTGGCCTCGACTTTTGCGGCAGGTCCTACCTGAATCGGCTGAAAGATAGCAGACGCGTTGTCGTGCGTCGCGGCTTATTGCTGTCGCAGCAGAGGTGTCCGAACTTCGGTCACAGCTCTGGAGTTCACCGTAACGGGCCTCCCCAGCGTGTCATACCTGGCAATGAACCTGGAATTTTGCTCTGCAGTGTCGGGCAGCCGCTCAAAAGCGAAGACTTTGTACGCGCCCGGAGCGACGCCCTCAAACTTGAAGTGACCCGTCTCGCTTGTTGCCGTGCGATCGTAGAAGACGACATTCTCTCGCAGGGGTGCGTCAGGCACTAACACCACATCGGCGTGCGAGGGAATCGTACCGCCCGGGCCTTCCACGACCCCCTGGACAGTCCCCG
>DASTBJ010000567.1:0-20312 GCA_035712125.1 Terriglobia bacterium | reverse complement strand
CGAGGGCTTTCACTTTGCCAACCAATTCAGAGAGTCTGCCGAACAGGGACTCCTCGTGAAGTTTGGTAAGCTCGCGCGCGACACAGGCTTCCCGGTCGCCCAGAATTTCAAGGAGATCGGTAAGCGCGCTTTCGATCCGATGTGGGGCTTCGTAGAAGATCAAAGTGGCACGCAGCGATCGCAGGCTCTCGAGTTTCTCCCGGCGTGCGGATGCCTTTGACGGCAGAAAGCCAACAAAGAGGAATTCGTCAGAAGGTAATCCGGAGGCAGCAAGGGCCGTAATCGCAGCGTTCGGGCCAGGGACAGCGATAACCTTCAATCCTCTCTCCCGACAATAACGCACCAGACGATAGCCGGGATCCGAGACGCCGGGAGTTCCCGCATCGGACACGAGCGCCACATTGTTCCCGCTGAGGATTTTCTGACCCAGTTCTGCCGCTTTCTTTTCCTCATTGAAGTCGTGGTAGCTGACGAGCGGCTTATGAATGCCGTAGTGGTTGAGGAGTTTCAGAGTCTGACGCGTGTCCTCGCAGGCGATGAGATCGGCGTTGCGCAGGGCCTCCAGTGCACGGGCGCTGATGTCGGAAAGATTTCCGATCGGCGTGGCCACGATGACGAGCGCGCCCATGCAGTGACAGAACGGCTACAGCTTGAGCTGTTTCAGATAGCTTCGGAACTCGTCGCCGAGTCCCGGTCGCTTGAGGGCGAACTCAACAGTCGCCTTGAGGAATCCAAGCTTGTCACCGGCGTCATAACGGGTGCCCTCGATCATGTACGCGTAGACGGGTTGCTGCTCCAACAACTGGCGTATGCCGTCGGTAAGCTGAATTTCGCCACCCGCTCCTCGCTCCGTACCTTCCAGCACACCAAAGATTTCGGGAGTCAGGATGTACCGGCCGATGATGGCGAGATTCGAGGGAGCCTTATCCGGTGACGGTTTCTCCACGACGTCCTGAACACGATACACGCGCCCGCCAAAACCCTCCACGGGTGTACCTTTGATCACGCCATAAGACGAGATCTGGCTCTTTGGGACTTCGCAGGTTGCAATAATCGAGGACTGTAGTTTCTCGAACAGACTCACCATCCGTCCAAGGCACGGCGTCGGACCATCGATAATGTCGTCACCCAGCATCACCGCGAATGGCTCGGCCCCTACGGCGTCCCGGGACATCAGGACGGCGTGCCCGAGGCCCAAAGCTTCCTTTTGGCGAACGTAGGTCACATTGACCATCGTGGAGATGCGCCGAATTTCCGCCAACACGTCGTTCTTTTCTCTCGCGGAAAGCACCTGCTCGAGTTCGTAAGAAACGTCGAAATGGTCTTCGATGGCGTTCTTGCCACGACCTGTGATGATTGTGATGTTCCGTATCCCTGCTTGAACCGCTTCCTCGACGACATACTGAATCAGTGGCTTGTCCACCAGGGGCAACATTTCCTTAGGCTGTGCTTTGGTTGCAGGAAGAAACCGGGTGCCGAGCCCTGCGGCAGGAAAGACAGCCTTGCGAATACGCATCATCACCTCACCATCGTTCCAAAGCGAAACCAGCGGGTTCTCGTAAAAAAATGTTGTGCGACCGAAACATAGCCTTTAGCGATAGAGGACCACGAACGTTCGCCGCCGTCGTAAGGCGACAGACTTTCAAACGACCAGTAGACGAAGAGAGGTTTACCGATGACGCTTTCGCGATCCACAAAACCCCAATAGCGACTGTCGTTGCTGTTGTCGCGGTTGTCTCCCATTACAAAGAACTTGTCCGGCGGAACTGTAATGGGCCCGCAGTACTCGCAGGCACTTAAGCTTCCCTGGCTGACATGAATCTTATAGGGTTCATCCAGGGAGACACCGTTGAGGACAACTTCCCGGGTTTTGACTTCAATCGTGTCGCCCGGCACGGCAATAACACGCTTCACAAACGGCGTGGTCATGTTCGCTGTGGCCGGCGGTCGAAACGCGATAATGTCGCCGCGATGGATCTGCCTGCGCGGAAGCCAGTCACGGACGACCTTCGGAAAGTTGCCCGGGAAGGCGATCTTATCCAGGAAGAAGTGGTCGCCTACCATGATTGTGGGCACCATGGACGGCGTGGGAACCTGGGTTGCTTGTGCGATGAATGTCGTGAAGATCAGGACGAACACAACCGTGCTGACCAGGCTTTCCGTCCATTCGCGCATCTTGCCCGTCTTCCGGACAACTTCAGTTCTATAGATTTGGAACTCGCTCTCCCGGACGTCAGGCGCGACGAAGTTCTGGAAGTCTTCGACCCGGACATCCGGGAGACTGGAGATCAGAACGGAGCCTTCTTCCATCTCGGTTAACCCAGCTTTTCCTTCACCATTTGACTGACCTGCGCACCGTCGACGGTCTTGCCGGCAAGGCGGGACTGGGTTGCTTTCATCACCTTGCCCATATCTTTCATTGACGAAGCCCCCGTTTCCTGGATGGCTTCCACAATCGCTCTTCGGATGTCCTCCTCCGAGGCCGCAGCCGGCAGATAAGATTCAATGACCTTGATCTCGAGCTCTTCCTTCTGGGCGAGTTCCTCGCGTCCGCCCTTTCGGAATTGATCAATCGAGTCCTTTCGTTGTTTGACGAGGGAATTCAATACGGCGAGCACTTCCGGTTCCTCGAGCGCCTTCATCTTCTCGACTTCCTTGTTCTTGACGGCGGCCTTCATCATGCGCAGCACTGCGAGCTTGAGCGTGTCTTTCCTGCGCATGGCTTCCGCTATGTCGGACTGTATATTGTCCTGAAGGCTCATCTGGCTATGATACAGCGAGAGGCGACTCGGCGGACCCTAGATATCGAGCTCGATGTTCCAGTAGAGGTAGTCCCGCCAGCTCTCCGGCGCGGATTTCAGCCGGAAAGTGACGTGAAAGGCGGGTAACCAGTGTGGCTCAGACGGTTGCCGGACCAGGTGCATGCCGGCTTCTTCAGGCGTTCTGCCCCCCTTCTTGTGATTGCAGCGGAAGCAGGCGGCCACGATGTTATCCCATCGCTTTTGCCCGCCGCGCGCTACCGGAATCACATGATCGAACGTGAGATCCTCGGAAGGGAACTTCTTGGCGCAGTATTGGCAAGTATAGTCATCACGGGCGTAAATATTTGCCCTGGAGAACTTTACTTTGTTGTGGTTCTTTACGCGAACGTACTTGAGCAACCGGATGATCGACGGCAGCCGGATGGCGAACGAAATCGAATGAACTTGCTGGTCGTGCTCTTCGACAATTTCGACTTTCCCGGCGAAAAACAGCGTTAAAGCCTTCTGCCATGAAATGATCCGAAGAGGCTCATACGAAGCATTCAGTAGCAGTGTTGCCTGCATAACTTACGCCTAATATTTGGAGTTCGCCGCTTTTTTGTCAAGAGCTTCGGCTACAATTAACCTCGATGTTGGACGAAAAACAGGCGCATTTGCGGTCGATCCTGAGAGAAATGGGTTCCTGTATCGTCGCCTTCAGCGGGGGGGTGGACAGCGCCTATCTCGCATTGATGGCGCACGTCGAATTGGGATCCGCAGCCTTAGCCGTCACGGCGGACAGCCCAAGCTATCCCTCGCACCAGCGCGATATTGCACTTGGCCTGGTCCAAACCTACGGCTTCCGTCATGAAATTGTGTCGTCCCGCGAAATGGAAGAGCCGAACTACACGGCAAATCCCTCGAATCGTTGCTACTTCTGCAAACATGAGCTGTACACGTTATTAGGGCGTATGGCCGCCGAACGTGGGTTTCGCTATGTAGTGGACGGAAACAATCTGGACGACACCTCCGACTATCGCCCGGGTCGGCAAGCCGGCGCCGAACTTGAGGTTCGCAGCCCTTTGATTGAGGCGGGTTTGCGAAAAGAAGAAATTCGTGAACTGTCCAGGCAGCAGGGACTTCCTACCTGGAACCAGCCGGCTTCGGCTTGTCTGTCGTCGAGGATTCCGTACGGCTCGGCAGTAACGGTCGAGAAATTGCGCATGATCGACCGTGGTGAGGAGATTCTTCGATCGCTAGGCTTTCAGCAGTTTCGTGTCCGTCATCATGGCGACGTCGCCCGCATTGAATTTGCACGTGAGGAGATGACCCGGGCGCTCAGCGTGGAAATGTTCGAAGTCCTCGGGCGCGAATTCCAGCGCATCGGCTTCAGGTTTGTAGCTGTGGATGTTCAGGGCTACCGAACAGGTGCCCTGAATGAGATTCTGACGACCATCAAGGTTTCCTCTCAATGAATGTTCTGGTAATCGGCTCCGGGGGGCGCGAGCATGCCATTGTTGACACGCTGGCTCGTAACCCGAACATCGGACAAATCTATGGGGCTCCAGGTAATGGAGGGATCGCCTCGCAGGCAAGGCTGGCGCCGATATCCGCTGAAGATACGTGGGCACTCGTTGATTTTGCCCGGCAACAGAGGATCGACCTCACGTTCGTCGGGCCCGAAGTTCCGTTGAGTCTTGGTATTGTTGACCTCTTCCGCGAGCACGGTCTGAAGATCGTCGGTCCAAACGGCCATAATGCTCGCCTGGAATCGAGCAAGACTTTCGCCAAGCGGTTTCTGAAAGCCAACGGGATTCCCACCGCAGGCTCTTGGGAATGCGCCACTGCCGCAGAGGCCTATCAACGGCTGGAGGACGCGCCACTTCCTATCGTCGTCAAGGCCGATGGCCTGGCTGCGGGAAAAGGTGTCGTCGTGGCGGAAACGCGCGATCAGGCTCGTCAGGCAGTACGCGACTTCATGGAAGTCCGCACGATGGGCGTCGCAGGCTCGCGTGTTCTCATCGAAGAATTCATGAGCGGGGAAGAAGCGTCGTTTCTGGTGTTCGCGGACGGGACCACGTTCCATCCCATGGTTGTCTCGCAGGATCATAAGCGACGATTTGATGGTGATGCCGGGCCCAATACGGGCGGGATGGGGGCATATTCCATCGACAGGATCCTCACGAGCGAGCAACACGAAACCGTGCTGTCATCGATCATTCGCCCCACGCTGGAAGCGGCAAAGGACTTCACGGGAATACTCTACGCAGGCCTGATGCTCACTCCGACGGGACCCAGGGTTGTTGAATTCAATGTGCGCTTCGGCGATCCGGAGGCCCAGGTGATCCTTCCGCGTCTCAAGAGCGACCTGCTGGAAATCCTGACGGACCTGGCTGACCATCGTCTCGCGTCCGCACGCGTGGAGTGGTCTGATGAAGTTACCGCCACTGTCGTCCTTGTCGCTGGAGGCTATCCTGGAAAATACGAGAGCGGCAAAAGGATCGATGGCCTCGATGAGGCTGCACGCATGAATGGTGTCCGTATCTACCACGCCGGGACTCGTGAAATGGACGGAAAGATTTATACGGCGGGGGGAAGAGTCCTGAACGTCACCGGTCGTGGCGGCACGCTATCGCAGGCTCTCGACCGGGCTTATGCTGCGGCTGAAGTGATAAGATTCGAGGGCAAAGACTATCGCAGAGACATAGGAAAGAAGGGATTGGCCAAGGAGCAGCCCTGATGTCGGCCCGAAGTTTCTTCGTAGCGAATTTCGGCTGTCGTGCCTCTCAGTCAGAGGGCGCGGCAGTTGAACAGCAACTACTCCATGGTGCTGCGACACGCGCGGATTCTGCGTTTTCCGCAGACGTTGTCGTTGTCAACACCTGCACGGTTACGGAGGAGGCCGACCGGGAAGCGCGACAACTGATTCGACGCATCGGGTCGCGCAATCCCAATGCACGGGTCCTTGTCACCGGTTGTTACGCTCAACGCGCGCCTGATGAATTGGCGGTGCTCCGCGGCGTGACTCACGTCGTCGGGAATTCCCACAAACCTATTCTTGGCCAGCTCGCGCTCAGCGTGCTTGACACGGATTTCCAGGCCGTCGAACCGGCTGGGCGGGCTGAAATTTTCTGCAGCGATATTTTTCTCGAAAACGAACTCAAGCCCGAATCGCACCTCGGATCGGGAGGCCGTACGCGGGCGATTGTGAAAGTGCAGGATGGCTGTAATGCAAACTGTTCCTTCTGCATCATCCCTTCTGTTCGCGGCAGAAGCAGGAGTCTTCTGCCTGCGTCAGTCGTCGAGGAAATTGAAGCGCTCGTGGACAGAGGCTACAAGGAAGTTGTGCTTTCAGGAATTCACCTCGGCACGTATGGGCGGGATTTGGAACCGAAGACTTCTCTGTATCACCTCATTGCCGACATCCTTGGAACCATTCCCCGGTTGGAACGGCTGCGCCTGAGCTCGATTGAACCGCTCGAAGTGACGCCTGAAATTATTGCTCTGGTCGCATCGGAACCGAGGATGGCGCGTCACTTCCATATCCCGCTTCAGAGCGGCTCATCTCAGATGCTGCGCGCCATGCGAAGGCCTTACCAGCCTGCGCACTACAAGGACCTTCTGGATCGCATTCGCGAACGGATTCCTGAAGCGGCAATTGGCGCGGATGTGATGGTGGGCTTTCCGGGCGAGACGGATAGAGAGTTTTCAGAGACGTTCCGTCTGATCGAAGACGCGCCACTGACCTATCTGCACGTGTTTCCTTACTCCGCCAGACCCGGCACACCTGCGGCAGAGTTGAAAGAGCGGGTGCCCGCGCACGTAGCCAGCTTCCGCGCGAAGGCTTTGCGGCAACTCATCGCTCGCAAACATGCTTCCTTTGTGACGAGCATGCTGGGCAGGGTTCTCGATGTGCTTGTATTGCAGCCAGGAGAAGGCCTCACCGCGAACTTTCTGCGGGTTCGCACTCCGGAGGACCTGACGTCCAATCAGTGGGTACCACTCGAAATCGCTGGTCTTCTGCAGGATGTGCTCGTGGCGCGTTCCGCGGAAGCCGGGATTACTCCAGGATGACCACCGCGCACGAGACCAGCTGATCGTGGGTCAACGACACATGGAAACGGGTTGCACCCAGCGACGTTGCGCGAGCAAGCGCCTCACCGTACAAGTGAAGCATGGGTTGTCCTGACGCCAGCCGCTGGACCTCAACGTCCTTCCACTTGACGCCGCCCGCCCACCCCGTTCCGAGTGCTTTGAATGCCGCTTCTTTCGCCGCAAATCGCGCGGCAAAATGGATTCCCGGGTCGGCACACTTGTTGCAGTAACCGGTTTCGATTTCCGTATATATTCGGTTTAGGAAACGGGCACCGAATTTCTCCAGGGATTCCCGGATGCGCTGGTTCTGAACCACATCAATGCCAACACCAATAACCATCGCTGCATGTTACAGGCAAATCGCATCTCTCAGATAACGGTCCTTTCAGAGCCCGCTCTTGCTGTAATCCCGGGCATTGTCCATGGGTTTTCCACCCGCCGCTCCGAACACAACGCCTTCACTCTCGGACCAGCGCATTCTGAGAACCCTGCCGTCCAGATCAACCGCGCTCGCTTCCTGGATGCCGTTGGCATGACGGGCTGGCCATTGCTGAAGTTGAAGCAGTTCCATTCCAACGTGGTTTTGGACATGAAGGACACGTGGGCGGCGAGCCAGCCCGTCGATGGCGACGCGGCCATTACCGCTCTTGGCGGTGCCGCTCTGGGAATCCAGACCGCCGATTGTGTTCCTATCCTGATCGCCGACAGGCAGGCGCGCGTCGTCGCTGCGGTCCATGCCGGTTGGCGCGGAACCGCGGGGAAAATCGTCGAAAAGACGGTCGATTTGATGGTGCAGAGTTATGGCGTTGCCCCAGATGACCTGACTGCCGTCATCGGACCGCACAATGCGGTGTGCTGCTACGAGATCGGTGAGGATGTTGTCGCCGCCGTCAACGATCCCGCTGCTATCGTGCGTAAACCGGACTGGGACAAACCGCATTTCAATCAAGCTCTCGCAAACAAACATCAGTTGATCGCGTCCGGCATTCCGGAAGCGCAAGTCAAAACGTCGAACTTGTGCACCCAGTGCCGGGCCGATCTCTTTTATTCGTATCGGCGTGAAGGAGAGCGAACGGGCCGAATGCTTTCAGTGATCGGGATTAGGCCGTGACCAAACCTCGGGTCACTCTCGACCGCATTCTTTCCCGCGCCGGTATTGCGTCTCGTGCCACCACGCGGACCTGGATTGCGGAAGGCCGGGTGAAGGTCAATGGACGTATCGTACGCAATCCCGACCATTGGGTGGTCAGCGGCCAGGACACTGTTCACCTTGACGGACGCCCGGTTCGGGCTGAGAGGAAAATCTATATCGCACTCAACAAACCGACGGGCGTCGTTACATCCCATGGCGATAAAAAGAACCGTCCCACGGTTTATGACTATCTGAAGAAGCTCGACCGGTGGGTGTTTCCAGTCGGACGTCTCGACATGGATACTTCGGGTCTTCTTATTCTTACCAACGACACAGATTTTGGTGATCGCCTGCTTAACCCCGCGTCAGGTATCCCAAAGACCTACTACGTAAAGGTGAATGGGCTGTTGGACACCAGCGAGTACTTCGACCTCGCCTATGGACTGGATATCGGCCGCGGTGAGTCGTCAGGTGCGGCTCGTGTGCGAGAAACGCGCCGAACGGAAAAATATACCTGGTTCGAATTGACCATCACGGAAGGAAAGAACCGCCAGGTCCGTCGCATGTGCGAGGCCATTAAACGACCTGTGCTCAAACTTGTGCGGGTAAGTATTGGTCGATATTTCCTGGGTGAACTGCCCGTGGGAGAGTTCGTGAAACTTGATCCACCGGATCTCCGAAAGCTTCTCGCATCGTAGTGGCTCTCCCATGAGCCCTATAATGAAGTCATGGGTGGTTCGAATCCTTATATTCCGCAAGAAGAACCGGAACTTCCGGAGAAGAAGTTTAAAATCACATTCCTCCCGATGAATGTCACGGTAGAAGTCGATCCGGAGAAGATTCCATATGGGGTCACCGGACGTCCGGGAAGCATTCTCGACGTGGCGTTAGCGCACGGAATCGATGTCGATCATGCGTGTGGAGGAGTTGCTGCTTGCTCTACATGCCACTGCATCGTTCGAAAGGGTGGGTCCACACTGTCCGAGATGAGCGATGCGGAAGAAGAGGAATTGTCTTACGCTCCAGGCCTGACTCCTATGAGTCGTTTGTCCTGCCAGTCTGTGCCCGACGGCAACCAGGACTTGATTGTGGAAATCCCGTCGTGGAATCGGAATGCTGTCCGGGAAACGCATTGAATAAATTCTCTGTAATAGCATTGCCCGCGCAAGGCTAGAATAGGGGAGTTCGCCAACAATTAAATCACTGAGTTGTTTACAGCGAGAGCGGGGTGCCATGAACCTGAGAAGTTTCGTTGGTATAGGAACCGTAGTCGTCCTCACAATTGCCTCCGTGCACCTTGTCGCGCAGGATCCACCTGCGCCTCAACCGCCGCCCGCTGCCGCTCCTTCGGGTGGTACGGCAAACGATCCACTCAAGTTGAATATTGCGGTTGATCTCGTCACCATCAACGCAACCGTGCGCGATTCGTCCGGCCGGTTTCTCACTGGCTTGACGCAGGAAAATTTCGCGATCCTGGAAAACGGAATGGAACAGAAGATTTCGTTTTTCAATCACGATGTCCAGACGAATCTGAGCGTAGGCGTTCTTGTCGACACCAGCGGAAGCATGAGGCACAAGCTTCAGCAGGCGTTACAGACGGTTCGTGAAGTATCGCTTGCCCTCCGGCCGCAGGATGAGATGTTCCTGATAACGTTTAGCGATGATATTGAGATCCGGCAGAAGTTCACAAGAAATCCCGACGACGTCCAGCGAGCCCTCAGAGGAATTCGATCCGGTGGTGAGACGTCAGTTTATGACGCGGTGCAGCTTGGAATCCAGGAGATGCGCCAGGCGCGCAATGGTAAACGGATCATTCTGCTGGTCTCCGATGGTTTCGATACCCGCAGCAAACTCACGATGGATCAGGCCCTGGAACTTTTGAAGCGATCACAGCTTCAACTTTACGCCATCGGGATCGACGATGATGACAACGATCCACTCGTTCTGCGGCAGCCTCGTTATCACGTCTACCTCCACATGCTTGGTGAGATGACGGGTGCGAGCGGCGGCCAGACCTTCCGGATGTACACGGGCAGAAATTACGCGCTCGACAGTATCGCAGCACTTATTCTCGAGGAACTTCACGAGCAGTACACGCTGGGCTACTATCCCTCAACACCAAAAGACGGCAGCTGGCGTTCGATAAAGGTGCAAGTAGATCGTCCCGGCTCGTCGGTTCGCACTCGATCCGGGTATTACGCTGTTCCCATGACACAGTAGCAAGCGAACTCCTCGAGGGAACCAACTACACGCCATTGGTGTCAAAGTTTTCCAGATCACCCAACTGCGCAGGACGGCGATCGAAGAGGAGGAATCTATGCTCGAAGATTGCCTGTTCGCATCCCGTTCGTCTGCTCGTTCACGCAAGCCTGGGACGATTGCTTTTTCCATTCTTGTGCATGCGAGCCTGGCTGTCGCGCTCATTCTCATTCCCTTGTTTCAGCATCAGGTATTACCGCACGTTCCGCTTTTTGAACCCTTGAGGCCGCCCGCCGCGGCTCCTGGCGTCCGATTGGTGCCACCTCTCGCTTCGCGATCGAATGCACCGGCGTCGGCCGCAGTGGTCCAGCCCTCCCCGTTGATTGCGCCCAGGGCAACGCCCTCAGAGATCGCAAGGATTGCGGATCAACCCGTCTCCGGCCCGCCCGGTTTTTTGCCCAGCGAGGGGCGAGGCGGGCCTACCGGCCTTCCCTGGGGCGTTGGAGACGGGGATCCATTCTCTCCGTCCAGGCCGCTTGATCCCCTAAAACTTCCCCCGGCTCCTCCACCGGCCGTGGTTGAAAGGCCGGTGCCAAAACCGGAGCCGTCACCCAGCGCACCGGTTCGTCGCTCTTCCGAGATCGTTCAATCGAACCTGATCCACATGGTAAAGCCCGAATACCCAAGGCTTGCCGTCATTACAAAAGTCCATGGCGCGGTCATTATGGAAGCCGTTATTACGCGGGAAGGAACAATCGATGCCAATCGCCTGAGAGTACTTCAATCCGCCAGTCCGTTCCTGACGCCGGCCGCTGTCGAAGCAGTCAGGCAATGGCGCTATCGCCCGACCCTGCTAAACGGCCAACCCGTAGAAGTCATGACCACAATAACGGTCAACTTCACGTTCAATTGAT
The DNA here is from genome assembly GCA_035712125.1 of Terriglobia bacterium. Lineage (GTDB taxonomy): Bacteria > Acidobacteriota > Terriglobia > 20CM-2-55-15 > 20CM-2-55-15 > DASTBJ01. The sequence goes on along the minus strand of DASTBJ010000567.1, from coordinate 9,231 downwards.
CGGCGTGGCGGTCAAAGCATTGCCTGCAGATGGGCGCAGACGGACCCTCCCAGCAAATCGATGTTGTAGCCGCCTTCAAGGAGACTGACGACGCGCCCGGCAGAATGTTTTTCAGCGATCCTGAGGACGTCTTTTGTCATTTCGGCAAAGTCTTCGTCCTCAAGAAACAGGTTCCCAAGCGGATCGGCGCGGTGTGAATCGAATCCAGCCGAAATGATAATGAGATCCGGGTGGAATTTTGTTTCGATGGCCTTGAGTGCGTCGCCGAAGGCCTGCCGGTGCGTTGCTGCCGTGGTGCCCCCACGCAGGGGAATATTTAAGGTATATCCGGTTCCCTTTCCGTAGCCAACCTCGTCGCGATCGCCGGTCCCTGGATAATGTGGCGATTGATGGGTGGAAAAGAAAAAGACGGAATCGTCGGACCAGAAGATGTCCTGTGTACCGTTGCCATGATGCACGTCCCAATCGACGATCAGCACGCGCTCCACATTGTGAACTGCCTGGGCGTAGCGCGCTGCGATCGCAGCATTGTTGAAGAGGCAAAATCCCATGGGTTTATGCGGCGTGGCGTGATGCCCAGGAGGACGGGCCAGCGCGAAAGCGCGGTCACTACTTGTCATCACGAGATCGACGGCAGTAAGCGCGGCGCCCGCTGTGACGCAGGCTACGTCGAAGGATTCCTCGCTCACGGGAGTGTCGGTATCGAGATGGGTGCCGCCACGGTCAATGAATGTACGGATATCGCGGATCATCTCTTCGCTATGACAGCGCTGCAGGTCGTGGATCGACGCTGGTCGCGGAGCGACTCGTCGAAGCTGGCGGCTCAGCGCTTGGTCCCCCTCGAGCGCGGAAAGAATGCACTCCAGTCGTTTCGCAGTCTCCACGTGCATAAGACCGGTATCGTGCCGGAGGAATGCAGGATCATAGAGCAGGTGGACGGCCATGAGTCACGATACTCCTGATGCCGCGTTGAAACGAATCTTCATTTACCCCGAGGGCGGGCGGATCAGCTTGCCATTGCGTGCAGCATGCGCTTCAATGCGACCTTCCGATAGCTCTCGAGCAGAAGTCGATGCATCTCTTTCCAGCCAATCCGTCCTTCAGCATCGCGGCAAACCCATCCGTACTTAGCACCATACGGTGCTGGAAAAAAACCTGCCCGGCGGAGAAGCGCCTGCTGTTTCTTCGGGTCCGCCACGAAGGCGACACACCACTTGCCATGATACCGATCCAGAACGGCAAACTGCTTTTTGCCGGCGACGAATGTAGGGTTACCCCACGTGACGGTCTCTTTACATTCTGGAAGAGGCAGGCAAATCTCGCGCAGTCGCGCCAGCAATTCAGCGCGTTTGGTTGGTGTTTCAGCCATGTCGATCTCCTGCAGGACGTGTGAAGTCTAGCAGGAGACGCTTATGCAGTCGGCATGGACGTGCCAAGGCCGATTCGTTTGATCTTTTCGATCAGCGTCGTTCTCTTGAGGTTCAGCAGCTTTGCGGCGAGCTTTTTATTGCCGTTGGCCTTTCGAAGCCCCTGCAGGATCAGCTCGCGTTCCATGTCGACGACGATGTTGGTGAAGTTGATTCCTTCTTCAGGAATTTCAACGACGGGGCCGCTTCCCGCAGTCTCGGTGCGCTGGATCTCCGGAGGGAGATCTGCCGGCATGATTACGGTTCGCGTACTCGTCAGAGCGACCATACGTTCGACAATGTTCTCCAGCTGGCGCACGTTACCGGGCCACTCATAGGCCATTAAGGCTTTCATCACGGGCGGCGACACGGACTTCGCTTCCAGCTTGTGCGTTTCACAGAACTGCGTGATGAAACGCTGGATCAAAAGGGGAATATCTTCCCGGCGGTCTCGCAGGGCCGGCATGTGAAGGGGAATAACGTTTAACCTGTAATAGAGATCTTCCCGAAAGGCTCCTTCAGCGACCATCTGCTCCAGATTGGAGCTGGTTGCGGCGACGATCCTTACATCGACCTTAATGCTGTTGTTGCCGCCGACACGTTCAAACTCCCTTTCCTGAAGCACGCGCAGCAGCTTGACCTGAAGCACCAGTGGCATGTTGCCGATTTCGTCCAGAAAGATTGTTCCGTTGTTGGCCTGCTCGAATCGTCCGACTCGGTTCTGCACCGCGCCTGTGAAAGCGCCTTTCACATGGCCAAACAACTCGGCCTCCAGCAAATTCTCCGGAATAGCTCCGCAATTGATGCTGACCATCTTCTGGTCTTTCCGAGGGCTATTGAAGTGAATCGCTTTGGCAATCAGCTCTTTGCCGGTTCCGGTCTCGCCCTGAATCAGTACGGTGCTGTTGAGCCCAGCCACAGAATCGATCAACTCGAAGATTCGAGCCATGTTTTTGCCGGTGCCGATGATGTTGTCGAACGCGTACCGCGTCTTCAGCTGGCTGCGCAAATACTGATTCTCGAATCGCAGCGTTCTTTCCTTCAGACCCTTACGGACCATGATGGAAAGCTCCACCATTTTGAATGGCTTGCTCAGATAGTTATAAGCGCCCGTCTTAATGGCCTGGACTGCCGTTTCGATAGTGCCGAAACCGGTGATGACGATCCCGACAGTTTCGGGATAGCGGGCCAAGGCGTCTTCCAATAGCTCGAGTCCAGACTTGCCGGGCAGGTTATTGTCGGCAATGAGTACATCAAACGGCGTTTGTGACAGCAGTTCCAATGCTTGTTCTGCTGAAGCGACTCCGTGCACCTCGAACCCGTCTTGTGTCAATAATTCGACAATTGCCTGCCTAAGATCCTCTTCGTCGTCGACGACCAGGACCTGCTCCCTGGCTAAAGCCATATCAGCCTCCAGCTAACGTGGGCCACTATAAGAAGGTGGACAAAGGTTTTTCAAGGCAAGGAGTGGGCCGGACGAATCGCGCGTCGGCCATTTGGCGCTTTTTCGGCATTTTCATGGCGGGATTTTGTCAGAAATCCCCTGGGGCGGGCTTGGGCAGACCGAATGATAGTGTTGTAAAGCAAGCACTTATCCTGATTTGGCCTGATTGGCATGTCGGCTGCAACATTCCTCGGCGTGACCGCGAAGAATGGCCGTTCTAAGACAGGAGTCGAGCCGGAGGGAAGCGTCCGCGTTCCACCGTGCAAAGACGCACACGATGTGCGGCAAGGGCCAAGTCCAAATGCGCAGGAGCGCATCCGCTCATTCCGATGGGGATACGTCGGGGGAGCGTGGTCGCGGTCTCAAGTTTGGCGAACCGGTTGTTGGCAAGGTCGAGATTTTCGACTGATGCCCTGAGGCCGGAACCGGTTCGACTCAAGGTGTCCGCCTGAAAAGGATTTTTGGGGGACAGTCTGCCGGAGGATCCGGCGGTTATTGTGTAGGATGCAGCACGGCCTTTTCAAAGCGGCCCGCAGTATGTGGACCAGGGACGGAACCACATCCTCGGGCCGTCTTTCTTTGTCAGGTCTTTGTGCTTCAGGCCACCATGCTACAGTACCGCCCATGAGCGCTGCGTCTGCTTCTTCCCAGGACCTCGATGCACTGAAGAAATGGCTTCACGAGATCAGCAACCACGTAGGGGTGATTTTGACTACGGCAGAATTGCTCCAGCTGGAGAAGCTTTCCTCACAAGCAGGTACTCGCAGACAGACAATTGAGGACAAGGCTCTGGAAGTACGTGAAATCCTGCTCGCGATATCCGCTCGCTATTTTTCCTGATGCATTCCAAGTCGCTTTGGGCCGCTAGCGTTTTTCCAGCTGGAAGGTCCCCGTGTCGCCGGCGCGGTCAAAGGTTCCGGCCATTGTCGTTCCTTCGATTTTTCCCTTGATAACGTAGTGAACCATCTCGCGATCCGGGTTCGGGCCGTCCAGCTCCAGGGTCACGGTTTGTACCTGGGGATCAAACATCGCTTTCGACAGGGGGATGGCATCCCTCCCCGGGTTTACGGTTCCTGTTAAAGTGGACCCATCCCATTTAAGCTCAAGAGTAACGGCAGTTTGACGGGTTGGACTCGGTCCCCACTGCCCGACCCACTCGCCGCTTACAGGGTCCGTCGAAGCCGGCGCGTCTGAAGGTTCGTGGGAAGATCCGCAGGATGTCAGAACACCAAGGATTGCGATGACACAGAATATGCGTTTCATTCGGCTTCGAGCTTACCTCAAAACTGATTTTGCGTAGAAATTGACCGCTCGTTCGTTCTTAACTATGAGGGCCGATGACGGAAGCCGATTACGAATATGCTGTTCGCGAACATCAGGGACTGGTCTACAGCATCGCCCTTAACTTTTTCCACAATGCGGCGACAGCGGAGGAAGTGGGTCAGGAAGTCTTTCTGAAACTTTATGAGAGCCGGCGAGCTGTTGAACCGGGAGCGCATTGCGTGGCCTGGCTTCGTCGGACCACTGTTCATCGCTGTATCGACACATTGAGGCGGGCGAGCTTTCGACAGGAGGTGCAGGTGGAGCAGATGCCCGAGGTTCCTGTCGAAGCGCCGGAGACCGATCCGCTACTGCAGGAAGGACTGCGGCGATTGATTGCTTCGCTTCCGGAGAAACCGCGAGCCGTAATGGTTCTTCGGTTTGGCGAAGACATGGACCCCGAAGAAATCGGAAGGACGCTGCAAATGCCGGTACGAACGGTATGGAGCCATTTGCAGCGCGCGACCGCCATGATTCGAGAGAAAGCGGCCCGGTATCGGATGGAGATTGAAGATGAACCAACTCGAACGCGATCTTCGTGAGGCGTTGCGGCGGACGCAAGCACCACCGCACTTCGCTGAAAAGGTTTTAGCGCGAACGCGACAGTCAAGAACGCCTCGTTTTCCCTGGGCCTGGCTTGCGGCTGCGGCTCTGATCCTGCTGATGGTTGGCGGCGTGGGTATTGTGCGCGAACAGCAGAGACAGGCTGAAGGAGAAAGGGCGAAAGAGCAACTTATGGTCGCTTTTCGAATAACAGGCTCGAAGCTGCGAGACGTTCAAGAAAAACTTGTGACGATTCCGCAACGAGCATTACAGCGATCGGAACAATAAGGAGATTTAAGTTATGCGTAAACTGATGGTAGTCGCCTGGATGCTGGTGGCAGGAACTTGCCTCGCACAGCAGATCGATCTGAAATCTTTGGACAAATTCGCTGCTCTGGCTAAAAGCAAGACGGAAATCACCATGGACGAGGCAATGCTCAAGTCCGCCGCGGGCTTTCTGAGCGACTCCAATAAGGAGGAAGCAGCTGCCAAGAAGAGCGCCAAAGACCTCAAAGGCTTTTTTCTGCGGGCTTATGAGTTCCCTCAAAAAGGTATGTTCAAACTCGAGGATCTGAAACCCCTTCTGGATCAGCTAAAAGGACCGGGTTGGACCTCGTTCCTACGAGCTCAGGAGGACGATGAGCAGACGGAGATCTGGATGCATCGCACCAACGGCCAGATGGACGGATTCCTGCTGATTGCCGCCGAAGATCAGGAAGTCGTCGTCATGAACGCGCTCGGTGTTGCTAACCTGTCGGATCTTGCTGCTCTCGGCGAGTTTGGCAAACTTGCCGGCGCCGCAGCTTCAACTCCTCAACCTACCCCAACTGCGCCCGGAACTGCTGCGCCGAAGCCCGCGGGGCAGAAAGACGACGACTAGAACCGGCCGTCTCCGTTACGGGATGAGTTCGTCTGCCGGGCGAGCATCTGCAGGCTCGCCCACCCCCGCGGTCCAACGAAGTAATCCGCCTGAAATGATTTGCGACGCCACTATTCGCCAGCTACTCTCAATCGCTGATGAAAGCGGTCTTTTTTGATATCGGGGAAACCCTCATTGATGAAACTCGCCCTTGGTCCGTTGTTGCGGACTGGCTTGCCATTCCGCAGATGACAATGTTTGCAGTCCTTGGCAAGCTGGTGACCGAACGTCGCGACCATCGCGAGCTCTTTGATATCGTGCGCCCCGACGTCGGATGGAATGGTGTGCGGGAACGCTTTCGCGATGATGCCGCCATCCGGTACCTGCCACAAGACCTCTATCCCGATGTCCGGCCAACCTTCGATATCTTGAAACGAAAGGGATACTTACTGGGCATTGCCGGCAACCAGCCTGCAGAGCGCGAAAAGGATCTTCGGACAATGAATCTCCCCGCTGATCTCATCGCCACGTCTGGTGGATGGGGTGTGAGCAAGCCGTCCCAGGAGTTTTTCGACAGGATTGCCCGAGAAGCGAAATGCCGTCCCGAAGAGATCGCGTATGTCGGCGACCGTGTCGACAATGATGTCGTACCCGCGGCGGCGGCAGGAATGGTTCCCATCCACATTGTTCGTGGAGCCTGGGGTTACATCCAGCGAGACTGGCCTGAGGTATCCAGGGCTCAAGCCCAGTTGCCATCACTGAACGAACTGCCCGACGTGCTGGACGAGCTCAATCATCGCTAAACGAGCTTAAGCCGCGCATAAACCCGCCGTCGCTCTCGCAGGGGAAGTCGTGTATGCGGATGACGGCTGTCATTTTCAGGCGGCCATAGACGTGAGGGAACAACTCCGTGCCGCCTTCCAAGTTTTCATCGACTACGGCACAGGCCAATTCCGATGGATCAATCTCCAGTACGACGAGATCCGATCGGCCTCTGAAAATCCGATTTGCGACCGGCAATACCTGATGCGCGTAAGAACAATGGATGAAGCCTTCTTGCGTAAAAGCCTCAGGCTCGTAGATGCCCTTCTTGCGGGCGGCGATAGCTTGCGTCTTTGAGGTGATGTGATAGATGCGGATCAAGCTAAGCCTTCTGATAGAACATGAAAAACACGGCGCCCACGTTGAACATGAATGCCCCGGAGTAATTGCTGAGAAGAACTACGGTTCGCATCGCGAAGCATCTTGCCCGAACTGACGGGAATAGAGCAATCGTGTGAACGTTCAGGACAGCTGCGGGTTCACGACGAAATTTCATGGGCAATGGGAGTTGTTCGAGTGGATCTTGGCAATCTCATGAACGCCTTTAAGCTTTGGATCTCGCGCTCGAGTTCTGAATAGAACGATCGTTCGGCGGGACGCTTCGACACGAAACCGAGTTGAACGGATACATCTCCTTCACTGGTGGCGATATTGACCCATCCGACCACGTTGTCGCCCCAAAGAGTCGGCATTGCATAGTAGCCACGAACTCGCTTCGTTTCCGGTGTATAGACCTCAAATCGATAGGGCCATCCCCAGAAATGTTCGAACCTTCGCCGGTCCCACACCAGTGGATCAAAGGGTGCCAGGAAACGAAGATGGCAAAGCTTCGCAGTTCTTTGAGCGTGGACATGGGAGCATTTTCAGGGAATGGATAACCGAGGGCAACTTACTCGTATCGGAGGCACTCGATGGGATCAAGATTGGCGGCCTTTTTTGCCGGCCACACACCGAAAATGAGGCCAATCCCGGTCGAAACGCCCAGTCCCGCAATGACAGCCCACAGAGGAATACTGGCCGGCAGTCCGGGAACCAGCACCATGATGATAAAGCTGATGATTACGGCAAAAATGACTCCAAGGATGCCTCCAAAGGAAGTCAGAGTCATCGCTTCGAAAAGGAATTGCCGGACAATGTCTCGCTTTCGCGCGCCTATGGCCTTGCGGATTCCAATTTCGCGGGTCCGCTCCGTTACCGTCACGAGCATGATGTTCATGACGCCGATACCGCCGACAAGAAGGCCCACGGAGGAAATTGCGATGGCGACGATGCCGAGAAGCATTGTGATGCTGTCAAATTGCTCGATGATCCGTGTGGCCGTCTGTAGATCAAAGTCGTTCATTTCGTTGTACTTCAGGCCCCGCCGGTGTCGCAGTACCGCTTCAACCTGTCCCAACGCCTTGTCGATCATTCCGGAATGAGCGCGGATCTGCAGCATCATGTCGTTGGAGCTGGGCGACAGTTTGCGGCCGGTTTCGAACGGGATGAGTATGGTGTTGTCTTCGTCGTTTTGTCCGAAGAACGTGTTCTGGCGTTTTTCCAGCACGCCGATGATTTCGAAAGGACGCCCGCCGAGGGTGACCGTGGTTCCAACAATCTGTTTGTAGTTCGGGAACAAAGACTCCGCCACGTTCGGGCCGATCACAAGCACCTCGCGGCGGTGTGTGTCGTCCGTTTCGGTGATAAATCGACCGTCGCGCACCACTGTGTTTGTAATCTTCGGATACGCAGCGGACACACCTACCAGTTGACCCTGCCGGTACTTATGATCTCGATACTGCAGCGTACTGTCGAGACGCCACAGAAAGAGGACGCTGGCGACGTCGTCGACCGCTGAGGCCTGCTGCAGAATCGCGCGGCCATCGTCCTTGTTAAGGGGCTTTCGCTGATACTCGCTGCGGTCACGGTTTCCGACTCGCGGACCGGTTGAGAGGTGAAAGGCGTAGATATTGTTGGTTCCGTATTCTTCCACCATGGATGTAATGCTCGTGCGAAGACCCGTCAGGATCGAGGCGACCGCAACTACCGTGGTTACCCCCACAATGATTCCCAGCACGGTTAGGATGCTGCGAAACTTGTTCGCACGGATTGCATCCAGAGCCAGTCGGACGGTTTCAGTGGGGAACATCGAAGGGACTCGCATTATGTGCTCTTCGTCAGGGCCACGATCGGGTCCAGACGGGACGCCTTGATCGCAGGATAAATTCCGGCAACCATTCCGATACCGCCGGAGAACACGAGTGACAGGATGACGTAGCCGAGCGTGATCGTCATCGGAATCGGAGTCGCGATTCGCACGATCCAGCAAACAAGGCTGGCGAGGAGCAGGCCGAAGACGCCGCCGACTGCGGTCAGTAATGAGGATTCAATAAGGAATTGAGTAAGGATCTGGCGTTTCCTGGCGCCAATGGCTTTGCGCAAGCCGATCTCAAATGTCCGTTCCGTGACGGAAACCAGCATGATGTTCATCACCACGATGCCGCCAACCACGAGGGACATGAACGTGACGGGAACAACAACCATTGCGATCGCTCCCGTAAAGCGGTCGATCTGATTATTGAGGGCGTCCGTATTGACCACGCCGAAATCGTCCTCATCCTTGCCCTTCAACTTGTGACGATTGCGCATGACTGTCCGGGCTTCCTCGATGATTTCGTTCAGTGACTCGGCGTTTCCTGCATTGCCGTGCAGCTGAATGTCGCGATCTCTCCCGAAAAGCTTGCCGAACGTGGAGATTGGAATGTACACGTGGTTGTCGATCGAATTGCCGAATACAGGACCGCGCATGGCCTCTACGCCAACTATCCGAAAGGGGACATTCCTGATTTTGAGGACTT
>DASTBJ010000566.1:0-14439 GCA_035712125.1 Terriglobia bacterium | reverse complement strand
GAGGTCCGTGCCGTCGGTTTGACCGGTCTTGGCGCCCTGGGAGTTTGCTTCGGACATCTTTTCGTCATGGACTCCCCCAGTGCGAGGGAAGTGGATCACTTTAACTGGGGAAGCACGCTCTGGCATGAGTTCGCTCACATCATCACGCTGCAGATGACCGACAACAAAGTGCCGCGATGGTTCTCTGAAGGCTTGTCGGTTTTCGAGGAGAGGAAGGCGTACCCTGGCTGGGGCGATGACATGAAGCTGGACTTCCTGAAGGTCATCAAGCAGACGGTAGGGCAGACGGTTGTTCCCGATGCGCCCGCTCCGGGCGGCGCGCCGCCACGGGCTGCGACCCCTCCAGGTGGACCCGCGCCCTCAGGGACGCTTCGGGCGGCCAAGCTGCTTCCGATTGCCCAGTTGAACGATGGATTCATGCATCCAAAGTACGCGGGACAGGTGATCGTGTCCTATTACCAGGCTTCCATGGTTGCGGAATACATCGACATGAAGTGGGGCTTCGGCGCTATCCGGAAAATGCTCGATCTCTACAAGGGTGGAAAAACCACGGAACAGGTGTTTCGAGAAGCTCTGAACATCAGCCTGGAAAACTTCGACTCGGAGTTCTTCAAATGGATGGGCGAGAAGACAGCTCCGATTGACCCTTCCAAATATGGAAAGCTGCTCGAAGCCGGAGTTGAGGCGTTGGACGGCGGAGACGTGGATAAGGCGATCGTTTCACTGAAGGAAGCGGTGGATATGTATCCCGAATACTCCGACGACGGCAATGCCTGGGAACCGCTTGCCGAGGCCTACCTGAAGAAGGGAAACAAGGCAGCAGCTACCGACACACTGAAGAAGTATTTGACCTATTCCGAACTCAGCTACCCCTCGTACGTAAAGCTTTCGGAACTGCTCGAGGAAAGTGGAGATAAAGCCGGCGCTGCAAAAGCTCTCGAAGGCGCGATGTATGTGCGTCCTATGGACCTGAAGGGGCATTCGAAGCTGGGCCAGTTGCTGCTCGAACTCAAGCAATTTTCCGGTGCGGCCCGCGAGTACGAAACCATGATCGCCCTGAAGACACCCGATCGGGCAACGGCATATTACCTGCTGGCTCAGGCATACCTGGGAGACGGAAAACGCGCGGAAGCCCGCAAGGCCGTGCTTAGCTCCCTGGACATTGCGCCTTCTTATGAACCGGCACAGAAGCTTCTAGTCGAAATCTTAAAGTGAGGTTATGAACGTGGAACTCAGCGCTGAACAAAAAAAGGAGCTCGAAACAGTCGAGCGTTTTCATTCCGAACTCAAACGTATTGATACCCAGGTTCGAAAGGTCATAGTAGGTCAGGCCGACGTTGTTGAACAGGTGATGATGACATTGCTGGCAGGCGGCAACTCGATGATCACCGGCGTGCCGGGCCTGGCGAAGACCCTGTTGATTGCAACGGTCGCCCAGGTGCTGCATCTGAATTTCAAACGTATTCAGTTCACTCCTGACCTGATGCCCGGCGACATCACGGGATCGGAAATCATCGAAGAGGATCGAACCACCGGCAAACGCGAACGCGTTTTTGTGAAGGGTCCCATCTTCGCGAACATCATTCTTGCGGACGAAATCAACCGTACGCCGCCGAAGACGCAGTCGGCATTGCTGGAAGCGATGCAGGAACGGTCGGTCACCGTTGAAGGCAAGACCTATATTCTGGAGAAGCCATTTTTTGTACTCGCGACGCAGAACCCGATCGAACTGGAAGGAACGTATCCGTTGCCGGAAGCGCAACTGGACCGGTTCATGTTCAACATCATCATTGGCTATTTGTCGGAAGACGAGGAAATCAGCGTCGTCGATCAAACGACGACCATTCGAAATATCGAGTTCGAAAAGACCATCGGCGGTCCAGAGATCGTCGAGTATCAGAAACTCGTCCGTAAGATGCCGGTCGCTGAACCGGTCACGCGTTATGCCGTTCAACTCGCGCGCACGAGCCGTCCGTCCGGCACCAATCCGCCGGACTTCATCAAGCAGTATGTCAACTACGGCGCCAGCCTCCGAGCGTCGCAATTCCTCATTCTGGGTGCGAAAGCCCGAGCGCTGATGAACGGGCGTTACAACGTCTCCATAGACGATGTGCAGAAGCTTTGCTACCCCGTATTCCGCCATCGCATTCTCACGAACTTCCACGCGGAGTCCGAGGGCGTTACGTCCGACCAGATCATCAAGCAACTTCTGGATGTCGTTCCGGTGCCGAAGTCAGGACTAAAGGACTAGATCTTGAGTACGCCCATCACCGACAGACCCCGGAATCGATTTATCGATCCCAAGGTTCTGATTCGCATTCAGAACATGGAACTGCTCGCGCGAACCGTCGTCGAGGGATTCGTGACGGGGCTGCACCAGTCTCCTTACCTGGGATTCAGCGTCGACTTCGCAGAATACCGTCAGTACCAGCCCGGCGACGAAATCCGGCGCATCGACTGGAATGTGTATGGCCGGAGCGACAAGCTCTTCGTGAAGCTCTTTGAAGGAGAGACAAACACGCGTGTCGTCATCATCCTCGATATGAGCGGATCGATGAATTACGGATCGGGCGAAGTGAAGAAGGCAGATTACGCGAAGATGCTCGCATCGTGCCTGACGTACTTTGCCTATCACCAGCGCGATGCCGTCGGGCTTCTGACATTTGATGAAGCTGTGCGCGATCACATTCCCGCGAGCCGAAGAACGGGACAGCTGCACACTCTGCTGCACCATATCGAACACGCCGCTCCGGCCAAGGGCACAGAATTCAAGAAGCCGCTTCATTTTTTGGCCGAGGTCCTCAGCCGCAGGGGCATTGTAATTTTTATTTCCGATTTCTATGACGAGCCTGCTAATATCTTAGCCGGACTGAAAATCCTGAAAGCGAAGGGCAACGACATCATGACGTTCCACATCATGGACGACTTTGAGTTGACGTTCCCGTTTGAGGAGATGGCGCAATTTGAGGATCTCGAGACCGCCGACAAAATGCATGTCATTCCCGAGTACCTTCGCACTCAGTACCTCAACGTCATCGGCAATCACATCGATGCCCTGCGCAAGGGCTTGAGCGCCGCGCAGATCGACTACACGCTCATGAACACATCAAAGCCGCTGGACGCCGGATTGTTTTCCTATCTCGCGGCAAGGGCACACACCCTATGAATTTCCTGAATCCATTTTTTCTCATAGGGGCTGCTGTGCTGGCGGTGCCGGTACTGATTCACCTGGTGCGGCGGGAACGTTCGGAGATCATTCCGTTCAGTTCGCTCATGTTTCTGCTGAAAATTCCGAAGAGAATGGTCCGGCAGCAGATGTTGAAGAACCTGTTGCTGATGGCGTTGCGCCTCCTGTTGATTGCGCTCCTTGTGAGCGTCTTCGCGCGTCCGTACCTCGTGCAGAGCGCCACACCGGATGGACCCCAGGCAGGCCAGGGGCGCGGCTTTGTCCTGCTGCTGGATAACTCTTACAGCATGCGGTACGGGCAGAATTTCGACAAGATGAAGAGCGAGGCGCAGAGCCGTATCAACGCACTCGGCAGCGGCGACCGCATGGCCATTGTCGGCTTCAACGATGCGGCGACTGTGCTGGTGCAGGCGACGCCGGACAAGGGAAGGCTGAGAGCTGCTGTCGATGCGCTCGAGCCTAGTTTCGGCGGCACGCGCTATTTTGAAGCGTTCTCGCTCGCTGACCGGCTGCTGTCGCAGTTTGGCGGTCAGGAACAGCACCTCATTCTTATTTCTGACTTTCAGCGAATCGGATGGAACAGGTCCAGTCGCGAGAGCGTCATTAGCCATGACGTCAAGGCGGAGATGGTTTCTGTAGGTGTGGCGGATTCCGGCAACATCGGGATCGATAACGTCAGCGTTGACGCGACATCGTTTGTCCGGACCTACGCGGGCCGTGTCGTCGCAAGAATCCACAATTACCGCAGGGACAAGGAAGTCTCTGTTCCGGTGGCCCTGCTCATCAACGACAAGGAAGAAGCGCGCAAGAACGTGACGGTCCCGGCGTCGGGAACCGCACTGGCCGAGTTCAGTGGTTTCGACCTGCCTCTTGGGTATGCTAAGGGGAAGGTGAGACTTGTGACGGACGATCCGCTCCCTCAGGACAATGAGTTTCTGTTCAGCATCGAGCGCCGCGAGAAGCTCAACGTCATGATTCTGGACGGGGGCAGGCCCAGGCAGAGCTTCCTGCTGAGGACCGCGTTCACCGCCGCTCCCGATCTGCCCTTCAACGTAAAGCTCGGTAACGCGTCGGCGGTGTCGGTTGAAGATTTGGGTTCTCAGGAAATTCTTATCTTCAATGACGTTCCGCGACTGTCCGATGCCGTTCGTGATCGTGTCGTCCAGGCGCGCAAGTCCGGACAGGGGCAGTTCGTGATCCTCGGCAATGCCGCAGACCTTCGCTGGTGGGAGACCGTGAGTGGTTTTCCGGCAAAGGCCGTGCGCCGGGTCGATGTTTCCAAGGAACGCGGCAAGACGGTGGCGTACGTGACCAGCTATGACAGAAACCACGGCATCTTCAAGCGCTTTCAGGGAAGTTCCCGTCTTGGGATAAATGCTGCACAGTTCTTCCAGTACATCGAGTTGGAGCCAAAGCCTGGAGCGTTCTCGCTGGCGAAGTTCGACAGCGGTCACCCAGCCCTTGTGGAGTCGCCTGCCGACGATCGCGGGATGCTGGTTTTTGCTTCTGCGCTGGACAATACCTGGAACGATCTTCCCCTGAAGCCTTCGTTCGTGCCCTTCATGTTTGAAAGCGCCCGCTACCTGACCGGCTACAACGCCGCCAAGGCGTGGTACACACTCGGCGAGGGCATTCCGATTATTGGGGCCCTTGAGGGGGGTGTCGCCCGGGTGGTCGATCCTGCGGGGAATCAGGACACTGTCGGGGAGGGTGAATTGAAGTCGGGCGAGCAACGCTACTACTCGCCGTCGACCCCCGGTTTTTATGAACTTCGTGTAGGGCGGGAGCGACGTACTCTCGCCGTGAATTCTCCCTCAAATGAAGGAAACCTCGAGATGTTGATTCCCGAGGATCTGCTCGCAGGCGTCCAAAGCACGGAGGCGGAGGCGCGGCAAACCGGAACTTTTGTCACGGATGACAAACTGGAGTATGCGCGACGGCAGATGGGCTGGTGGTACCTTTTGTTGATTGCCCTGATTGCTGGTATCGTGGAACTCTATATCGCAAATACCCGAACGCAAAGCGTGAGGAGAGTGGGATGAGACCAAACGACGAACTGCTTCAAAAAATTGGCCAGGTTCGGAGCAAATGGAAGGCGTTTGTGTGGATGCGGGGGCTCGCATGGGTTCTCGGATTGCTCGTGGCGGCACTGGCAATCGGCATCTACCTGGCGACCGTGAGTTCGGTCCCGCTCTCGGTGATCCGAACGATCAGTCTCATCTTCCTCGGGGCGATCGGAGTCGCGGCTGTATGGAAGCTAATATTGCCTCTGCGCCGGGTGCCCAGCGATACCCAGCTGGCGCAGTTCGTCGAGGAGAAGAATCCCGGGCTCGAACAGAGCCTGGTCAGCGCGGTCGAGGAGATTAACAAACCAAAGGCAGAGCACGGTGCCTTCAGCTTCCTTCTTATTAAGGATGCGTTGGACCGGACGAAGAATGTCCGGTTCGGTGAAACCATCAACAAACAGAAGTTCAATCTGTTTGCAGCAGTTAATGGCGGGCTCGTTGTGGCCATGCTCATCGGCCTGTTCCTTGCCACGCTGTTCATTCCCGACAGCATCGACAAATTCCTTGCGGGGACACTCGCGCCACCGGCGCTTGACGAGATGAAGCTTACCGTCACGCCCGGCAGCGTCACGGTGCCCAAGGGTAGCGATGTGCCGGTGACGGCGGTTATTACGGGTTATGACGTCAACCGCGGAACCATCCATTTCATGTATGAAAACAGCAAGGAATGGTCGGATGCTGCGATGGATGTCGTGCCAGGGAACAATCCGACCTATCAGTTCCGCCTCTTCAACCTGCAAGAGCAGGTTCGCTATTACGTGGATATCTCCGGGAAACGGTCCGACGAATACACCATCAAGGTGGCGGATCTGCCCCGCGTCGAGAAGCTGGACTACACGTATCATTATCCGGCTTACACACGCATGCCTTCCCGGAAAGAAGAAAACGCTTTCGACATCATTGCGTTGAAGGGCACGGTCGTCGACGTCAATGTCACCTCGAACCAGCAGCTGAAGAGCGGCCGGATCGTTTTCGCTGACAACAAGTCGATTGCCATGAATCCTTCCGGCGACAAACAGGTGATGGGTAAGGTCACCGTCGATCGCACCACGACGTTCCGTATCGAGCTGACGAACACGGATGGGGAACCCTACCTGGGCCTCGAAGAATTCCGTATGGAAGCCAGCGAAGATCAGAAACCCGTGGTTCATTTCGTGAAGCCCGGGCGCGATTACCGGGCCACGAACCTCGAAGAAGTCTTCACGGAAGCCAAAGCCGATGATGATTTCGGGATTGCTTCTCTTGAGGTCTACTTCACCGTTAACGGCGGCAAGGAACAGAAAGTGGATCTGTTCCGAAGTTCAAACGAACCTCCCAAGGAAATCACGGGAACGCACACCTTTTTCCTTGAGGAGTTCAAGCTGAAGCCGGGTGACTTCGTCGCCTATTACGCGGTGGCGACGGATACCCGCAACCCCGCGAACGTCGTTAAGACCGATCCGTATTTCATCAATGTTCGTCCGTTCGATCGCCAGCTGCGTCAGAGCGATCAGCGTGGCGGCGGTGGCGGCGGTGGCGGCGGTGGCGGACAACGCGGACAGGATGACAACGCCGAGGCACTCGCCCGTCGTCAGCGCGACGTTTATGTGGCGACGCAGAAAATGGTGAACTCCAAGAGCACGATGGAGCCCAAGCAGTGGAACGATAACCTGCATTCCATCGCGGAAAGCCAGAACAAGATCGCCGAGGCTGCCAAGACTCTTGTGGGACGTTTGGAAAGACGCCAGCTCACCGATCAGGACCAGATGATCAAGGAGCTTACGGAGAACATCAACAAGGCTGTCGAAAAGATGGGGCCGGCTGCCCAGGCACTGATGAAGAATGACGCAGCGGGCGCAATCGCTCCTGAACTCGAGGCTTATCAGTACCTGGGGCGGGCTGCCGCTCTTTACACCGACATTCAAATCAGTCAGGGACGCGGTGGTGGTGGCGGCGGTGGCGGCGGGCAGCAGAGCGCTGAGGATCTTGCCGACCTTTTCGAGCTCGAGCTGGACCAGAATCGTAACCAGTACGAAACGGTTCAACGCGGTGAAGGCCAACAGCAATCCCAGCAGGAGCAGCAGCTGGAAGACAAACTGGCCGAACTGGCTCGTCGCCAGCAGGCCGAGATTCAACGGCAACAGCGCGAGCAGCAGAATCCTCAGAATAACCAGCGAAACATCCAGCAACTTCGCCGCGATCTCGAGGAAGTTGCGCGTGAGCTCGAACAGATGGCGAGCCAGCAGAACAACCCGCAGGCCGCCCAGGCTGCCCGTGGACTTCGGGAAGCTGCGAACAACATGAGAGCCGCCGAACAGAGCGGCAATGCCCAGCAACAACAACAGGCGCAGCAGCAGGCGGCGGAAGCGGTCCGAAACGCCAATCGCTTGCTCAACCAGAACAACGGTGGACAGGGAACGCCGCAGAACATGCAGCAGGGTATAGCGCAGGCCCAGCAGAACCTCCAGCAGTTGAGAACTCAGCAGAGCCAGCAGGCCGACCAGATCCGGCCGCTCTCGCCGGGAACACCCTCTCAACAGCAGGCGCGTCAGCTAGCGCCGCAGCAGCAAGGTCTCGCGGACGATACCCGATCGCTCCAGCAACAGCTGCAGAATCTAGCCAACAATAATCGCCAGCAGAATCCCCAAGCAGCAAATCAGCTCAGGGCAGCTGCCAACCAGCTGGGTACCAACCAGACCGCTCTGCGTCTGGAACGTGCCGGTGAAGCGCTGGAAGTTGCCGGAGGCCCCGAAGGCGCCGCAGATCCGAATCTGCAGAATCGCGCGTATCAATTCGCCCGCGACCGTCAGAACGAAGTCGCCGAGCAGCTGCGAGATGTTCAGAACTCTCTGAACCAGGCCGGACAATCTGCCGGTCAGCCGCAGGAACGGCAGCAGGTTCAACAAGCGTTGAATACCGCCGGACAAATGACTCAGCGCCTGCAGTCGATGTTGCAGCAGTACAACCAGCAGGGTCAGCAGGGCCAGCAAGGCCAGCAGGGCCAGCAAGGTCAGCAGGGTCAGCAGGGTCAGCAGGGTCAGCAAGGCCAGCAGGGCCAGCAGGGCCAGCAGGGCCAGCAGGGTCAGCAAGGCCAGCAGGGTCAGCAAGGCCAGCAGGGCCAGCAGGGCCAGCAGGGCCAAGGACGGGGTCAGGGCCAACAGGGTCAGCAAGGTCAGGGTCAGGGCCAGCAGGGTCAGCAGGCCGGCCAACAGGGCCAACAGGGCCAACAGGGTCAACAGGGTCAGGGTGGCCAGGGTCAGCAAGGCCAGCAAGGCCAGCAAGGCCAGCAAGGTCAGGGCGGTCAAGGGCAACAGGGACAGCAGGGCCGTCAGGGTCAAGGAGGCGGTCAGCAGGCGCAAAACGGCCAGCAACTTGGACCCGGTGGCTTCCGCGAGGGCAACATCCGTGATGGCCTCAACAATGGTACTGCGATTGGAAGTACGGCCAGTTCGTCGGGTCCGCTCAATCCCCGTCAGGTCAATTCAACATTAAACATGACGGCCCAAGAGCTCCAGGCCCTGGCGAATCAACTCCGACAAATGGGCCGTAGCGGCAATCTTGGTGAAGCTGCCCAGAACATTCAAGAAGCACTCACGGCTGCGCAGACCGGACAACGCCGCTTCGAGGGCGATCCCGCCGAAATTGAAAAACTGGTCAAGGAGATCCTGACTCCGCTACGTGACGCTGAAGTCGAACTGGCCAAGCACCTTGAGGTTCTCGTGGAAAAAGACAAGATCCGCGCGGCTCTCGAGGACGACACACCGTCCGCCTTCAAGAACGAAGTGAAGGCGTATTACGAAGCAGTGGGGAAGGGTAAGTAAGAACAAGATCGGGGTCAGACTAGTTGTTTACGTTTTTTCGCATTCGCGAAAAAGGTTAACAACTAGTCTGACCCCGATTTTGTTTCCTCTCAGTAAAGCGGAAAGTTCTGACACAAACCTTCGACTTCTTTCCTCACCCGCGTCTGAACACTCTCATCTTCGACCTTCGATAGAACTTCGGTAATCCATCCTCCGATCGCGTCCATCTCAGGTTCCTTCATTCCTCGCGTGGTGAGGGCGGGACTACCGATGCGGATTCCGCTGGGTGTTAATGGAGGGTTCTTATCAAAGGGGATCGCGTTCTTATTGACCGTGATGCCCGCGCGGTCCAGCGCTTCCTCGGCCTGTTTTCCGTTGATGCCTTTCGAAAACACATCAACAAGCATGAGGTGCGTATCGGTGCCACCCGAGACAATGCGAAACCCGCCGGCCGCAATACGGGCCGCGAGGGCTTTCGCATTCCTGACGACCTGCCGGATGTAAGTTCGAAATTCTTCGGTGGCTGCGGCCTTGAAACAGACGGCCTTGGCCGCAATCACATGGACGAGCGGGCCGCCCTGCATTTCCGGAAACACCGAGCGATTCAAATCTTTCGCAAACGCTTCGCGACACAGCACCATACCGCTGCGGGGACCGCGCAGTGTCTTGTGGGTGGTACTCGTCACAAATTCCGCGTAGGGAACGGGTGAGGCGTGTTCACCGGTGGCAATGAGGCCTGCGATGTGGGCAATATCGACCATCATCAGCGCACCAACTTCCTTAGCAGTTCTCGAAATCCGTTCGAAGTCGATGGCGCGCGGATAGGCACTGGCGCCGACGATGATCAGTCTAGGTTTGTTCTGCCGCGCGAGTCGCTCCAGTTCTTCATAGTCGATCGTCTCAGTGTCTCTGCTGACGCCATAAGGCACGAACTTGTAGTACTTGCCGGAAAAGTTGAGGGGATGGCCGTGGGTGAGATGCCCGCCATGAGAGAGATTCATTCCCATGACCGTATCTCCCGGCTTCAGGACGGTGAGGTACACCGACATGTTGGCCTGACTTCCCGAATGAGGCTGAACGTTGGCATGTTGGGCGCCGAACAGTTTCTTTGCCCGATCGATTGCGAGGCTTTCCACTACGTCGACGAATTCGCAACCTCCGTAGTACCGCCTCCCCGGGTACCCTTCGGCGTACTTGTTGGTAAAGACCGATCCCGTGGCTTCAAGCACAGCCCTGGATGTAAAGTTTTCGGAAGCAATCAGCTCAAGGCCGAAAGACTGCCGCCGCGTCTCATTGCTGATAGCAGCATGAATTTCCGGATCGATCTCGCTCAGTGGTGCGTTGATAGGATTCATTGGGCCTCTTATTCGCAGGTGTTCGCTAGAAAGGCGTTCAATTTACCACATGTTATAATGCCCCACGATGTTCGGTCTGACACCGCGAAGGGTGTTTTTTGTTGCTTTTGTGCTGGTCGTGATCTTCGTGGCGAAGCAGTATGTGCCGCCCCTTCTTACAAGGTTTCAGTTTGGGGATTCTGTCCGCCAGACGGTCAAGTACGCTGCGGCGTCTGAGAAGGATATTGAGGCGGTCCGGCGGGAAATTGTACGCTCTGCGGAGGACCACGGCATTCCCATCGGCCCGAAGGATGTACTCATCACGAAACGCGGCCCTTCATTCAGCGTCGATATCGACTACAGCTGGCCCATAGATCTGCGAGTGCATAAGTACGATATGCAATTTCACGTTTCCGAGAGCGGAGAATTGTTCGAACGGTGATCTCCATAGAGCGAGCCCTGGAAGTTACGCTCGCTACGGCAGAGCAGACGGCCGCGCCGGATCGGATGCCGGTCCAGACGATTCCTCTCGAAGCAACCCTGGGACGAATCCTCCGCGAGGAGATCCGCGCAGACGCGGACTACCCCCGGTTTGATAAGGCGATCCGCGATGGTTTCGCGGTTCGCTTCGAAGACGTATCAACCGTGCCGGCCGTGCTCGATGTTCGTGGGGAGTCCCGCGCGGGTCAGGCTGCCGATGTGACGGTAACCTCCGGAACGTGCTGCGAAATCATGACGGGTGCGCCATTGCCGGATGGCGCTAATGCCGTGGTCATGGTCGAGCACACGGAGGCTGTGCCGCCGAAGGCCGTGCGGATCCTGCGCAGCGTCCGTGAGGGAGAAGGACTGCTTCGCCGCGGAGCGGAACTGAGGACCGGGGAGACTGTGCTGACGGTCGGAAAACGCATTGAACTCGCGGATATCGGTACGCTCGCAAGCTTTGGAAAGTTTGAGGTCCGCGTCTCGCAAAAACCTCGAGTTGCGATTCTGGCGACGGGAGACGAACTGGTCGAAGTACGGCACAAGCCCGAAGGTGGCCAGATTCGAAACAGCAATAGCTACACGCTTATGGGACAGGTCCTCGCCGCGGGTGCCGAACCTGTTCTACTCGGCATCGGCCGGGACAATGTCGAAGACCTTCGCCGCCTGATCGGTGAAGGACTGAAATGCGATCTTCTTCTGGTATCGGGCGGTGTCTCGATGGGGAAATATGATTTCGTCGAGGACGTCTTTGCCGAGTACGGTGTTGCTGTGCTGTTTGACAGCGTCGCAATGAAGCCCGGGAAGCCAACCGTGT
This sequence comes from Terriglobia bacterium, assembly GCA_035712125.1. Classification (GTDB taxonomy): domain Bacteria; phylum Acidobacteriota; class Terriglobia; order 20CM-2-55-15; family 20CM-2-55-15; genus DASTBJ01. The sequence continues at coordinate 2,776 of DASTBJ010000566.1, read as the reverse complement.
TCGGCACCCGCAATGATACGTTTGTCTTTGGCTTGCCGGGTAATCCGGTCTCAACGATCGTGGCATTTCGCATGTTCGTGACGCCTGTGATTCAAAGCTTGCTCAAAGCGACGGATCGCACACCGGGAACGCTGCGCGCATGCCTTGAAGAGCCGGCACGTCGTGACGCCAGCCGGACGGCGATTGTGCCGGCATTGGTTCATTTCGAGGGGCAGTCGTATCGAATTCGGACTGCGCCGTGGAAAGGGTCGTCAGACCTGGCCGGGCTGTCCCGCGCCAACGCTCTGGTCGTCATTCCGCAGGGCGACGGCGTGTTACAGCCTGGCGACTGGGTCGATTTCCTGTCACTGGAGAAGTTGTGAGCAGAAAAAAACTGACGCATGTGGATTCTGAAGGCCGCTCGCGTATGGTTGATGTTACGGGGAAAGAACCGACGCGACGTGTTGCTCGCGCAGAGGCGTTCGTCAGGATGGCTCCTGCCACACTGAAGTTGCTGCGCGCGAATGCGCTGCCCAAGGGCAATCCGCTGGAGACGGCGCGGATTGCGGGCATACAGGCTGCGAAGAAGACATCGGATCTGATTCCGCTCTGCCATCCCTTGCCGCTCACGCACGTCGACGTTTCAATCGGACTCACGCGTGGAGGTGTCCGGCTGGAATCGACCGCCAGTACGAAAGCGGAAACCGGAGTCGAAATGGAGGCACTGGCTGCAGCGGCCGTGGCGGCGTTGACGCTTTACGACATGTGCAAGGCCGTCGAGAAGGGGATTACGATCGAGACCGTGCGTTTGCTGGAAAAAACCGGCGGAAAAAGCGGGCGGTGGGTGAGAAATGGTCAGTGAGGTGAACCCGTGAGTTCTCTGGGGTCTGCGCTTGTAATCACTCTTAGCGATACCGCGGCCGCCGGAGGACGCGAGGATTTGTCGGGCCCTGAAGCGTCGCGGATTCTTACCGAAGCGGGATTTGACGTGCGTCCCGTCGAGATTCTTCCGGACGATCGCGCAGCTATCGAAGACCGGCTCCGCGCCGCGTGTGATGCGGCCATTCCGCTGGTTGTCACGACCGGAGGAACCGGGCTGTCACCTCGCGACGTTACACCGGAGGCGACTCTCGCAGTGATCGACAAGGCCGTTCCCGGCATTGCCGAACTGATGCGGTTTGAAGGATTCAGGAACACGCCCCGGGCCGCGCTTTCGCGCGCTGTGGCGGGTATTCGCCAGTCGACGTTAATAATCAACTTGCCCGGAAGCGTCAAAGGCGTGAGAGAATGTTTGGGCGCTGTGCGGCCCGTTTTGGCCCATGCGATCGAGACTCTGAAACAGTCTTCGTTAGGGTGTGGTGAATGAGCGTCTTGCTTGCATATATTCCGATTTTCCTTTTCATTGCGATCGCTTTTGCGTTTCCGATTGTGACCCTGCTGGCCGCTAAACTCGTCCGGCCGAATACGGGTGGTGAAGGGAAGCTGACGCCTTACGAGTGCGGCGTCGATCCGGATTCGGACGCGCGCAAGCGGTACGCCATCCGTTATTACGTCGTTGCGATTCTGTTCGTCATTTTCGACGTCGAGACCGTATTTCTGTTTCCGTGGGCAGTCATTTACAAACAGCTTGCGCTGTTTGGCCTGATCGAGATGCTGGTATTTCTCGGCATCCTGATTGTCGGTTACATTTGGATTATTAAGAAAGGCGCCCTCGACTGGGCGTGATCCGGAGAAGACATGTCTGCTTGGATTGAAGATCGTTTCGAGAAAAACATCATTACCACGAGCGTGGATTACATCTTCAATTGGGCGCGCAAATCCGCGCTCTGGCCGATGACATTCGGACTCGCCTGCTGCGCGATCGAAATGATGGCCACGGGGGCTTCCCGGTTCGATATGGATCGCTTTGGCGCCGGAATTTTCCGGCCGAGTCCCAGGCAATCGGACCTGATTATTGTGGCAGGAACCGTCACGCTGAAGATGGCGCCGATTGTCCGCCGCGTTTACGACCAGATGCCGGATCCCAAGTGGGTCATATCGATGGGCGCATGCTCCAACGTAGGCGGCCCGTTTGACACTTACGCGGTGCTGCAGGGAGTCGACCACGTGATCCCTGTGGACGTTTACGTCCCGGGATGTCCGCCTCGTCCGGAAGCGCTCCTTTACGGATTGATGCGCCTTCAGGACAAGATCGACCGCATGACGATATCGAAGAGGCCGACCGATGTTCGCCTCGACGATGTGAAGAATGATCCCAGAATCACCAAGGCCGCCCAGGAGGAGATGGAACGGCTGAAGATCAAAATTTAGTTCGCGGGCCGGCGGTGAGGCTGTGAATCCCGCGCCATGACTTCGTCTCCACTGGTCGTTCACCTCCACAATCGCATTCACGAGCACGGGCCGATTCCTTTTCGGGACTTCATGGAGGAAGCCCTCTACCACCCGCAGTTCGGATACTACAGTTCAGTACGCAACCCGATTGGGCGAGAGGGCGACTTCTATACGTCATCGGACCTGGATCCGGTTTTCGGGAAACTCCTCGCGCGGAAGTTCGAACAGATGGCTGTCGCCATCGGCGTCCCACCAGAGCACTTCACCATCATCGAACTCGGGGCGGGCCGAGGTCTCCTGGCTCGCGAAATCCTCTCGCACGGGCGATTTCGTTACGCGATTCTAGAACGCAGCGTGTCGATGAAGGACCGTCAGCGCGAAAACCTTCGGGGCTTGGACGTGGAATGGCTGGAAGATCTTCCTCGGGATGTTACAGGGTGCATCTTCTCCAATGAATTCTTTGACG
>DASTBJ010000565.1:0-2048 GCA_035712125.1 Terriglobia bacterium | reverse complement strand
GAGGTCCAACCGGTATTCATTAACGTCGGTGATGACGACAAACCGCGCGCCCGCATGGCGCACCACAGCTGCAGCCATGATGCCGATCGGGCCCGCTCCGGTGATCAGGACATCCTCTCCGACCACGTCGAAGGTTAAGGCCGTGTGAATTGCGTTGCCGAAAGGATCGAAGATGGCCGCAGCATCACGATCCACCTTCGCGTCGTGTCGCCAGATATTTGCCATGGGAAGGGCGATCAGTTCCGCAAAACATCCCGGACGATTAACACCCACGCCGGACGTATGCGCGCACAGGTGCCGTCTGCCCGCCATGCAGTTACGACACCGGCCGCAAACCACGTGCCCCTCCCCGGACACAATATCGCCGGACTCAAAGTCATTGACGTTCGACCCGACTGCCACGATTTCGCCAACGAACTCGTGGCCAATGGCCATGGGAACCGGAATTGTCTTTTGAGCCCACTCGTTCCAGTCGTAGATGTGGACGTCCGTACCGCAAATGCCGGTGCGCAGGACTCGGATGAGCACGTCGTTGATGCCAATGGTTGGTTCAGGAATGTCCTGGAGCCAGAGACCCTGTTGCGCGCGTGATTTGACGAGGGCTTTCACAGGGAGAATCGTAGCGGAAGTGGATCAGGAAATGGGGCTAAAAGACGATCGGAAATCGGACGAATCCTGCATCTCAAGTCCGAGATCTCAAAAACCTAAATCGGACGGTCTCTCAGTGGAGTCGTGAGACGCCAGTCCGTCGAGTGCTACTTTTCTGCGTGCAGAGACTTCAGAAATTCCTTCTGGGCTTTGGCGTTAATCCCTCTCATGTTTCGCGGATCGATTCCCCATTCGCTGTCAACCTTTGCCAGGGGAATAATCGCCTTAGCCATCGAAGAGTGTCCTCCGGCAGAGCCAATCCGACCAAACGCGTCTTTCACCACACGACCCGCCGCGCGTACATACCCGACATTCCGCACCGATATAATGTAGTTCTCTCCGAAGACGCCGCTGACGCATGCCCACTCGATGCCTTCAAACTGAAGGCTGAAATCCGCGATCTGCGGGATGAGGTCATCGCGCTCGACCTTACCCAGATGAACAAATGCCACCTTGTCGATCACCTTCCGGTTCTTCAGTGCCACGCTCAAAGCATCGAGCGCGGCCGGAGGCAGTTCCGGGCGCTCGATACGCCGCATCAGGTTCTGATTGGCGAGCGGGTAGAGGTACGAGAACGCCTCCACATCCCATTCGTTGACGTCGCGGGTAAGGAGGAAAGTGTCGCTCTTGATTCCGTAAAGCATCGCGGTGGCGAGCCTTGTGCCGATCGTCGTTTCCGCGCATCGAAGATATTCAAGCAGGATGCTGGACGTCGCTCCGTAGCTCGGCCGAATGTCCTTGATCCGGCACTTGTAGTTGAACTGTTCGGGATGATGATCAATGACAAGGTCGATCGCAACCGGCGGGTGCGCGAGATGCGGCGGTTGCAAATCCACGACGGCGATGCGGTCGAATTTCTTCAACGTGCGTTCCGTAACGTACTCCATCTCGATTTCAAGGAGCTTGACCATCGCGATGTTTTCAGGCCGAGTAACGCGTCCAAAGGTCACCAGCGGCGCGGTTTGCTTGTTGCGCCCGAGAACCTGACGCAGGGCTAGCCCGCTGCCGATGGCGTCAGGATCCGGATCGTCCTGAAGTAGAATCGCCACCCGCTCGGCACCCTCGAACAGCTTCTGCACTTCGTCGAACAAACGCTGCGTTCGCGCCAGGCGCACATGCCAGCGGAGGTTGGACTCCAGCAGTTCGTTGATGGAAACACAGTGAGCAAAGGACCTAAGGCGTTCGGGGATTGTGTCAGCGTGTGAGGTCAGGAGTAGCGTGGGGATTCTGCGTTGCTGCCGCCGCACCAGCTCGAGGATTTGCGCCAACTTCTTCGGATCCTCGGACTGCGCAAGAAACAGATCCAGATTCTCTTTCGAGAGCCTGTCTGCCAGCCCGTTGGAACCGCGCCTCACAAAGTGGGCACTGTCGCCAGCACCGGCGACAAAATAATCCTTGAG
>DASTBJ010000564.1:0-2118 GCA_035712125.1 Terriglobia bacterium | reverse complement strand
GACTGGAGATAACCTTCCAGAAGCACAGCAAGCCGCTGTTCAGCCTCTTCCCGAGTAAATTCCCGCTTCAGGATCTGCATTGGCGCCTTGAGATACCACAACTCCGCAATCGCCCGCTCCACACCAAGGCTTTTCATCACTGCCAGGCAGTATGCCGTCATCGGAATCTCGTACTGCACGTCTCCTCCATCTCGCCATAACGCGTATTTGTAATCAATGACACGCGGAAGACTGCCGAAGACTACGGCGTCCATCCTGCCTCTTACAAAACAGCTCCGGCCACGTGCCTCCACCTCCATGATAAATGGAAGTTCGCGAGCGACATCCAGACTCGCCAGCTCGCGCCATTCGGCGGAGCGAAAGACGGCTTCGAGATCCACCACCGCCTTTTCCCTGAGCAAATCCATCGACGGCTCGCGCCCGTGCTCGAGGATCTCGTGAACGATAGACCCGAGCTGTAACGCGGCATTCTCCGTTCCTGCGGCTGCCGCGGTGCCGGGCTCACGGATGTCGAGAAGGCGAGTCCACTGAAAGTAGCGGAAACAACCCTGCAGCGCTGCGAGATCCGAAGGAGTCATCTCCACAGAAGTCACGGATCGTCCCGGTTTGCCTTCGAGAGTTCGCTTCAATTCCTGGAACTCATGGTACGCGGTCTCCCGATTGACGGCAGCCAGGTCGATGTTTAGAGGAAGCTGTTCAGGCCGCGTGAATGCCGAAGCGGAAAGCAGTTCGACGGAGAAATTCTCGCCCCGGCTGCGAAAACGAATCCGGGTGGTCTTTCCGTTTCGCGCGCGCTCGAGGGCGCCCGGCTGCACCTTCTCGAAAAGGTCGGTTACCCACCGCTGCCAGTAGCCCCGTTTTCCGGCGAACCCTTCACCCAGCACAAGCATCTTGCGGGCGCGCGTGACAGCAACATAGAGCAGTCGCTTCTCCTCCTCAAATTGCTGGTCTTTTTCTTCCTCCCTCCCCCGCAGAATCAGCGCATGGGGTAGCGCCCTTCGATGCAGGCCATACGCAGCGCCCGCGAGTAACCCCCAGCGGTCGCTGAACAGGTAATCGTTCTTCGATCCATGCGGTAATTGAGCCGATAGATCCGGCACGATCACGACGTCAAATTCCAACCCTTTTGCGCCGTGAACCGTGAGGATGCGGACGACATCCGCATCCTGACCTGTGGTTTGTGCTTCCGCCTCGCGCACCAACGTGTCCTTCGCTCGCGCGCGCAGATAACGAACTACGTCATCCAACGCAGTCGTGCCCTGACGCCCAAGGTTTCTCGTAATCTCGACCAGCTTACCGATGTTGGCGAGACGCTGCCGGCCACCCTTTTGCGCCGTCATGATGACGTCGAAATTTGTCTGGCGCACGACGTCTTCAAGAATTTCAGCAGCCGTCGCCTGGTCGCGGCGCTCAACCCACGGCTGCAGGACACGATCAAAGGACTCGGAGGTCTTGCCGGCGAGCAAATCGGCAAACGTCAACCCCGCGAGCGGTGAAGTCAGCACGATAGCGCGGGTGAGCGGATCCGTCGGATGTAGAACAAGCTCGAGCAGCGCGATCAGATCCGAAACCTCGCTCTTCTGATAAAACGAGGCGCCGTCGACGACATGGACCGGAATGCCGCTGGCTTCGAGTTCGTCGATATAGATGCCCGCGGGATTCATGCTGCGCATCAGGATTGCGACCTCGCTCCAGGACTCGATGGTCCCGGCTGCCCGCCACGCCTTCAAAAGCCGTGCTATGGCCCGAGCCTCCATCGGACGGCCGGTGGCCGCCTTCACTTCAGGATCTGCGGCAATGTAGGTCAGCCCCAAAAACTGGCGCTCGGAAACAGGCTGCAGGATATCTTCGGCGTCAAAACGAATCCTGTAAGACGTATCCACGTCCGCAGAGAGCGCCACCTTTCCCCCACCGTCCATCATGGACTCACACAGCCGGTTCGAAAATTCGGCCAGAGAGGGCGCAGAGCGCCGGTTCTCGCGCAGATACTCGACCGTCCCATCGTCATCGACGATGTTCTGCAACGCGTGGTTAAAGACCGTGACACGTGCGCGACGGAATCTGTAGATGGATTGTTTGGGATCGCCGACGATCATCAGTTTTCCGGAGGCAAACCGA
>DASTBJ010000563.1:0-3927 GCA_035712125.1 Terriglobia bacterium | reverse complement strand
CCGTCGACAGTCACCAGGGCAATGCCAAAAAGGTTGGGGTCGACCTTGGCCAGGGCAGGAATGTAATCGGCGTTCTTTCCTTCCTGCAGCGTCCTGAACTTATTGAACGCATCATTGACGGCGGCCTGAGGATCGCCCGACTGGACGCCAGACGCGAGGCCGGCGAAGGCCATGCACGCGACGATTCCTGCAAGCAAGTGTCGCCGATGTTTCAAGACGCTTTGCCTGGTCATGACTTATCCTCCCAATTTCCACGCAAAGTTATATTTGAACGAAAACTGAAGCTTGTAGCCGTCGAAAGTGAAATTGTTGACGTTCTTCCGGCGACCCCATTGGAACTCCCCACCCACCATGGCGTTGGGCACGGGGGTGTACAACAGGTTCGCGAGCGCGTACTCGCCTTTGTGGAACGCAGTCCCCGCCTGAGCGTTGCTGTTGTCGATGTCCTGGCGAGAGTAACCAATCGACGAGGTCCACTTGTCGCTCCAAACGTGATCGAGAAACGCCGACGTACCGACGATAGGAAGTGCCTTGCCGACAATGGGCCTGGCAGGGTCACCGAAGTTGGTCTCGACGCCGACATCCACTGGAGAATCGTTCATGTGGTTTTGGATTCCTTCGCCATAAACCACTGCCAACTTGATGACGTCGCGCTTGACTCTCAGGCCGGAGGTTATATTCAGTCCCCACCCTGTCTCGTCGCCGCTGAGGTCGAACTGGTCATCGACCAAGTCATCCCAGGAAATGCGCCGAACGACTCCCGCGGCACGGAACCAACCCCACCCCTTTCCAATCGTCACCTCGCCAGTAAAATCCGGAACTGGATTGCGCGGTTGGATGTTGGACAACTCGATGCGGTCTGCATAGATACCGCCGTCTCCGCTTGCACCAGGTCGTTCGATGGCGAAGCTCACATGGGTATCGCCTTTGATCGGCATCCAGCGGAACTGCACGTTTCGGTACCACACGAGGCCCGTTGGTCCCCAATACTCCAGAGAATTGGGAAATGAATCGGGATCCGTGAAGACGCTCCAGTATTGCCCAGCGCCAAACGCTCCGACCTCTCCCCAGGCGTGCCGAAGTCGAATCGTGGTCTGTCCTTCGTCAACACCGACGCCGAAGAGTTCCCACTCGAATATGGTCTTGAGGTCGCCGAGGCTCGTTGGAGTGGTCGTCCTCACCCCAAAACGACTCTGCCGCACACTGGCGAAGGTGTCGTGGTCTTCACCAAACTCTCCTTCGAACGACGGGAGCCTGGTTACCCGCATCGTGTCGAACCAATTCGGGTTGATAGTCTTGAAATCGTGGCCGAAATCCAGCATGGCAAAACCATAGATCTCCATGGATGCCGGTGTTTGCTGCGCCGTTGCGCTGCCGGCCCAGACCATCAAAAGAAGAACCAATAACATCCCTCTCCCGGCGCTACTGCGAGCGCCGATCCGCATTCGTTTACCCTCACTCTTTTCGGTCTTCAGCATGAACCCTCCAACAAAGTAATCGACTTTGTAACCCGATCTTGCATCTGGCCGGGTCGAATCTGGTCCTCCGGCGGTGTTAAAACACTTTTTCCTCGATCGCCGGGCTTCCGATGCACGCGTCGTGCCTTGGCGTGTCCTCGAAGTCATAGGACCGCCCTACCCTCTTCAATACAAGGATTTGCTGCCTGGATGTGTAGTGAGAGTTCAAGCCCACGAGGCCGGCCTTGAGCTTGAGAAGATCGCAAGCTCCGAAATGTCGGACGTAGCCGTTCTGAGGTACACCTTCGTATTGAGGCAGGTCCAGTCGAAGTCGCATCGTCGCCTTCACGGATTGAAAGCCCCCGCAGGTCCCAGAACACTATGCAATTCATTGCGAAGCAGCAGTTTCACCGAATTCAACCGCGCTAATCGCAACTCCGGCGCTGCCCTTCGTCTGGCGATCGGTGCGTCGTGGTATTCCAGCTGCAAACCTGGCAATGATGGCAACAGCTCCGATTCGGATGATCCTGAAGTGGTCTGTACCACACGGGGAATCTCGACCCATCGTGTCCGCATTGCAGGGCCTCATGATCTCGACACGTGCGGAGGCCGGCTGTCTCGGATGTTCGTTGTCGACAGAAGTCCGGAACAGAGTCCTGATTCACTATACGGAAGAATGGAACAGCGAAAGTGATCTGATACGCCAACTCCGTTCCGACAGGTTTGGTGCTCTCGCCGAGCTGATGGAACACTCCACCGAATATCCGACGGTGGAATTCGATCTCCAGGGGGCCACCCGCGGCATAGACTACGCCGAAGAGATTCGGGGAGTGCTGTGAGCCGGCCTCTTCCTCAAGTGTGATATTCGCCCGATATTTCGGAGTTTCTCCGGCGCGTCGGAGGTCTCGCGACCTGTGCGAGGGCCTGACACTCTGTCAAACGGAGTCAACTTCGTCCACTGGTTGCGCTTGCTAGGACCTCCATGGCCCGCTACCCTGCGGCAGCCGCCGTGCTACTTGAGCGGCTGAGAGCCCTCGTTCTCAACCAAGGAGATCTGAAAATGAGACTAAAAGCAGTCAGTCTGCTCGCTGGTATTCTTGTCGCCGGCTGGGGATGCGCCCCCACGGCGGAAACGGCGCAACCTGTCGCGGAGATGGCGAGGCCTGCGACGACGGCGATTGCCCAGGGCGGGCCCATGCGAATGGAGCGCGACCTTCTGGGAGAGAAACAAGTTCCCGCGGATGCGTACTACGGCGTCCAAACCGCGCGGGCCCTTGAGAACTTCCAGATCTCAGGAGTTCCCATCAATCGTTATCCCGAGTTTATCGAAGCGTGGGCCATCGTGAAGCTGGCCGCAGCCCGAGCGAACACCGACGTCGGCGCGATGAAGAGGGAGACTTTGGATGCGATAGAGAAGGCCGCCGTCGCCGTCCGTAAAGGGGACTACAACAATCAGTTCATGGTGGATTGGTACCAGGGCGGTGCGGGCACTTCCACCAACATGAACGCCAATGAAGTCATGGCGAACGTCGCACTGGAACTGACCGGCAGAAAGAAGGGCGAGTACAACATCGTCGAACCCCATGACCACCTCAACATGTCCCAGTCGACCAACGACTCGTACCCGACGGCGATTAAAGTGGCGTTGATCCTGAGGAACGACAAGCTGGTCGCGGAGCTGAACAAACTCGTCGCGTCATTTCGCGCAAAAGGCGATGCCTTTATCGACATTGTGAAGATGGGACGCACCGAGCTCCAGGACGCGGTTCCCATGACCGTCGGACAGGAATTTCACGCGTTTGCCGCGTCGCTGGAAAGCGAGATCGCTGTTCTTCGAGAGGCTGAAAGACATCTGTATGCGGTAAACATGGGCGCGACAGCGATCGGCACCGGCCTCAATGCCCCGAAAGGGTACGCTCCAAAGGTCGCAAGCCATCTGGCGACAATCATGGGCAAACCGATAGTTCCGGCGGTAGACATGATTGCTGCGACCTGGGACCAGCAGGGTTTTGTGGCTTACTCCGGCGCACTCAAGAGCGTGGCGATCAAGTTGTCCAAGATCGCCAGCGATCTCATCCTGCTCGACTCCGGGCCTCGCGCCGGTTTGAATGAGATCGAACTGCCCGAATTGCAGCCCGGTTCCTCCATCATGCCCGGCAAGGTGAATCCCGTCATCCCCGAACTCGTCAACGTCGTCGCATTCCGCGTCATGGGCAACGATTACGCCGTCACGGTGGCGGCTCATGCGGGCCAACTTCAGCTCAACGCCTACGAGCCGCTCGAGGGCCTCGTGATGATGGAGTCTCAGGACCTGCTCTACAACACTTCAGTGACTTTCCGAACGAAGTGCATCGATGGAATCAAGGTTAACGAAAAGGTGCTGGCACGCTACATGGAAACAACGGTCGGTATCGTCACGGCACTAAACCCCGTGGTCGGCTACGAAAAGGCTACCGAACTCGCCGAAGAA
>DASTBJ010000562.1:0-9477 GCA_035712125.1 Terriglobia bacterium | reverse complement strand
GGTGGGGGTGGGGGTGGACGCGGAGGGCAGGGAGGCGCGCCTCAGCAGGAGTAAGAAAAATCGAGTAAGAAAAATCGGGGCCAGGCCCGTTGTTTCCATTTTTTCTGCGGAAGAAATTTGAAATCGGACAAACGGAAACCTCAAATCCGAAATTTCAAAATCTCAAATTGGACTGGGCCAGCCATGCGCGGACGGTCCAATTTGAGATTTTGAAATTTCGGATTTGAGGTTTCCGTTCGTCCGATTTCCGATTTCTTCTTTGTCAGGCCGCTGCAGTCCGCAAAGTCCCCCGACCTACTTCGTCGTGCCAGGCTTGGCGGTGCCCTGGCCTTTCTCGGTCAATATCGGCACGAGCCGGCCATTCCCATCCAGAGCGAAGACCTGTCGCTGCACTTCCCACTGATTGGGGCCAACCTGGCGAACCGTGTCGACGGTCCGAGTCGTAACACGCATGGGGGCATTCGGCGAGACGGGATTTCGTTCTTCGACCTCACGAATGGTCTGCTGCCCGCCATCGGCGGTGGATGTGGTGGTGCTGCGCACGCGCTGGCTCAATTCCAGGCGGCCACTGGCGCTGGGGACGCCCGGAAGATTCTCGAGATACTTCTCGGTGACGGTTTCGTCCTGTCCTTGACCCTTCGTCTGGCGCGTGACCGTCCTTTCGCTCACAGAAAGTGTTCCATTGATATTTGTGCGGCGAACTGTTTCCTCTGCGACGCGTTCGTTCCCAGTTACTTTCACTTCTTCATTTCGCGTCTCAGCAGTCTGCCATCGCCCGTTGCCATCCCGGACAGTCCGGGTGCTCTCGGTTTGTGTCACGTCCTTGCTGACCTTGCGTTCGGTGGTCTTCACGCGTTCACTCTCGAAAAGCGGCTCGTTGACTCCGGGAAGGAAGATCGTGATATCCGTCTGCGTGACATTCGCGGAGGGCGATTTGACCTCCTGGACTTGCCGGCCCGAAAGGCTCAGGCGGCCGTTAACGTCGGGCACCCACGTGTTTGCCACGCTGCGGGAAGCGCCGCCGGGAAGAGTCTGGGTGTCGATCTGTGTCGTCTCCACCACGCGGCGTCGGCCTTGCGCATCGGGCGCGAAGACCTCCCGTTTGGTTTGAGTGGAGTCGGCAGCGGTACGGACCGTTTCGCTGGTTGTTTCCAGCGACGGCTTCATCTTGCCGTCGATCCCCAGGGTCTCTGTGACCTCGGTGACGACTTCTCGCCCGTTGGATTCCGTTCGTGTCTGAGTCCGCCGGGAAGGAACGGCGGCTCCGCCGGAATAGGACCGCTCAATCGCGCTGGACGTAAAAGTTTCCGGGGGGCCCTTAGGGGTCTGAGGACCGCGCGATTGCTGCGCGGAAACAATGAGGCTTAAGGAGAGAACAGCGGAACACCGAAATTTACCGATCATCATGACCTCCAGGCCGTCCGAAGGCTCAAGGCGTCGAGCCTCGAAACTCTCATATCCGAGAGATGTACCATCGGGTCGCCCGTTTGTATTCCTGCAAACGATGTTTTGACATAATACGCGCCATGGGCCGTTTAAGGATTAAAAAGAAAGATGCAGTGATCCCCTTCCGGAAGACGATGGCTTACCGTTTGCTGCTGGCTTTGGGGTCTCTGATCCTGCTGATGTTCACTATTTATTTCCTGATCACTTATCTCCGGGTGGGTAACACCACAGGAATTATCATTTCGGCTGCCGCCGCGGTGATGGCGGTCACCGGGTTGCTCTACAACCTCGGAGAGGTCAGAAACGCGACCGTGCCCGCCAGCACGCTGAAGCGGGCCAAACGCCGCTAGGAACGCCGGGAAGTTTCGCTGGTATGCCCGCCCCTTCCACGCTTCCTGCCTTTAGGCGAGTCCATTCCATTTCTCCGAATGGAAGCTTCATTCACCTGGGGTCCACCCGCCATGGCCCGTCTCATGCCGCCAAACGTCAGGACTGCGGCAACGGGCTGAACAAGGAACCACAGGGGAGCAAACCAGGTTGCGGCGTGGAGTCGCCGCGCGTAGAGGAAGTAGCTGATGGTCATCAGGGAGTAGCTCACCGCAGACAACGCCAGGATCAATCCTTCCCGAAAGGAAACCACGGGCGAATAGAACCCATAGAGCAGGCCGGCCACCGGAATCAGCGCCGCCAGCGTCATCAGCACCACGAAGCTCAGGGAGCGCGGTCCGACTCGTCGATCGAGATCGGCGTAGTCCGGCCACGAACCCAACGCCGTGTCGCGCCAGAGCCATCGCGAACCATCGCCATCAAAGGTTCGCAGACCTTCCAGCTGATAGCTCCAGACGGTCCATCCGGCTTCGTTCAGGATACCGGGCATGCGGTTGATCCGATGGATTACCTCGAACGAATCCCGATTCAACAAAAGGTACGGCGCCTCCAGATTCATCCGCCGCGTGCGGGGAGCGCGCCGTCGTTCGAGCACATGCATCATCTGGAAGAGATACTCCATGGACGGGGCCAGAATGCGGTGGAGGAAAGAAGACGCCTGAATTCCGGGTCTCAACGCCAGGGCGCTGACTTCGCCGGTGCCTGCAAATTCCATCGACGCTTCCACGGCGAACTGATCAAGAACGACTCCGCTATCGACCACAACATACCAGCGCCCGCGCGCTGACGGCCGCGCATGCTCCAGCGCGCGGATGCGATCGGCTGGACTGTCCACACCCTGAGGGACAGGCACAAGACGAACGGCGGCGTGCGTTCTAGCGTTTCGGAACTCCTGGGCGAGGGCCGAATTCACCGCATCCTCGTCAGGGAAAATCAGGAACAGTTCCAGGAACGGGTAAGACTGCGCAAAGATCGAGCGAACGGTTCTTTCAATCTCTTCGGCCGGTCCCCGCATGATCAGAAAGACGGAACAGATTCCATACGCGCCCGAGGCGCGTCGCGCAACGAACCGGTCCCGTTCCGGAACGCCGAACCAACTTTCCAAAAAGAGGAAGAGAATCGCCAGAGAGGCGATCCAGCAAACGAACAGCAGAAGCACCGATGGCAGATACCCAGGCATCGATTCCTTTCAACGCGCAGTAGAAGTTCTGAGTTATCAGTTCTGAGTTCTGAGTAAGAATGGGCTCAACTCATAACTCACAACTCAAAACTCCTATCGATAATAATTCTTCAGCTTCTGGTAGAGTTGGCCAGTGGCCTTGCAATCTCCAAGGCAGTATTTCGCAATTTCGTCCAGTTTTCCAGCCTTGAAGTAATCTCCGACGTTCCTGCCGTTGATATCGCTCTTGGGCGACGGAATTCCGAAAATCTCGCAGAAGAATTCCAGCGTGCCTTTCCGGTACCGTTCGTAGTTCGTCATGATCTCGCGCACGTCGAAATGCCGCTCCGTACTGAAGCGGCGCGTGTCGAGCACGACGTTTTGAGGGATGGGCACGCCATGGATGGCGCTGCGGATGTTGATGTAAGGGAAATCGAAGGATTTGCCGTTGAAGGTAACGAAACGCTGGGGGCGGATCTGGCCCATGTCGTTCCAGAAATTGGCGAGCAGTTCCCGTTCGTCCGGCTGGCAATAGGCTCGTGATCTGTCCAGTTCGATCCAGTGAACGCCGATACAAATGATCTTGCCGGTGCAGGGATCCAATCCAAGACAGTCGAGAACTTTTTGCCGCTCTTCGTCGGTTTCGATCGCGTCCAGGAGGATCTCTCGCGCTCGGGCAGGAATCGTTTCGTGATCCTGCCCGACGGTTTCAATGTCCACTACGAGTGTTGCCGGTTGCCCCATTTTGCTGACCTCAGGGCATCAGGCTAACCCCGCTCGGGGACAGGTCCGGCCCCTACTTCTTGGTGAGTTTGAAGTCGCCTTTCACGTTGTCGTGGTTCCAGGTTCCGGTCATGGAGTTTCCTTCGACCTTGCCTTCGATCACGTACTTCACGCTTTGACCGCTTCGGGGGTTTTTGGCTTCAGCTTCCATCTTTACGGTTCGGGTCGTCGAGTCATAGGTGCTGCTGCTCAGACTGACTTCCGGCCGGTTTGCAGTCTTGACGACGCCTGTGACGGCCTTGCCATTCAGCTTGAGATCCACGCTGACCTGATTCCGATCCTGCGCGTTCGGTCCCCAATCCCCCGCCCAGGTTCCTGACAATGGGTCAGCCTGAGGCTGCGCCAGGGTGGGAATCACGATCAAACAGGCGAGAAGACAAATCACACTCAGGGTTCTTACTCTCATCTATCCTCCGTTAGCGTTTTTTGGATTCGAACTGCCGAAGACTATACCAGACCGCCGGTTCCTGGTCTTGCCGGTTTGACGGACCAGGTCACGGTAGTAAGATGGCAGGGTTTTCGACCGGTCTTCGCCCCGGAAAAACGCAGGATTGCGATGGCGTGGGCCCCGGAAAAGCGCGCCAACTTGCAGGCAGGAGCCCCTTTCACTGAGCTTATCGGTCGACCCCGCGCACTAACTTTCCACCTGCAATGTGCCGATATATCTGTCTGTTTGACATGGAGGAGGATTCTGTATGCTGAGAAGTCTGGTGGTAGCCCTTCTGATTGCAGGCACCGTGGCTACCCCCGTTCACGCCCAACTCGTGAACGGATCATTGCGCGGTATCGCAACCGACCCCCAGGGGGCGGCCATTCCGGATGTCGTCGTAACGATGACAAACCAGGAGACAGGAGTCGCTAAATCCGTAAATACAAGAGAAGACGGATCTTATCGGCTTTCAGGCGTAGAACCGGGAACCTACTCCATCGAGTTCAAGAGAGAAGGCTTTCAGACTGTCGTGGTCGACAAGATCGTCATCACCACCGCCAAGGAAAGCCAGGTAAATGCCCCTATGGTCGTGGGCACGCTCGCTACCCGAATCTCCGTCGAAGTTCCGGGGATGGAGCTCGACAAGTCCAGCCCCAACATTCGCCTTAATCTGCCCGCGCAGATCCTGGACGAGACTCCTATGCACACCTCCAGCCTGGTTCCCGCAGGCTCGCGAAACCAGCTTCGGTATGCGCTCATGAGCCCTGCCGTGGCGAGAGTCCCCGGACAGAACGAAACGTCGACGAATGGGCATCGTGGTCGCGAGAACAACTACCTGACAGACGGCGTCGAGAACAACGACAACAGCGTCACCCTCCCAGCCATCTTTATTCCGCCGGAGGCCATACGCGAGTTTCAGGTCCAGGTTGCCACCTTCTCGGCAGAGTTCGGCCACAGCATGGGCGCTCAGGTCAACGTCACCACCAGGAGCGGTACGAACCAATTTCACGGGGATATCTGGGACTTTTCGAGAAGTAGTGCCCTGGAGCCCCTCTCGTTCCAGAATTACAAGGCGAACCTGAAGAAAACGCCCCGGCTTTCGGCCCATCAGTTTGGAGCGGATCTTGGGGGCCCGATTGTGGCGGGAAAAACCTTTTTCTTCGGCATCGTTCAGGGAAACATCCAACGACAGGCGGCTCTATCCCTGTCCGGCGTCACGATCCCGACGCCGGCAGGCTACAATGCGCTCCTGACTGCGCCTCTGCGCCCGGCCAGTGCGGTTCCGGCGCAGTCGCCGGAAAGCCGGCAGGAGGTGCTGAACACCCTGAGCTTCCTACCGGACTTCTACTCGGAAATGAGCGGTTTCAGCTCGACTTCACCCAATTCGTATTTTGTAAACGGCGTGCCCATTGAAACCGGCCAATTCGTTCCGCTCATTCCCCAAAATCAGGATATCTGGTATGCCGGCGGCCGGATCGATCATCAACTGGGCCAGGACACGTTGTCTTATCGGGTCCATATCGACCACCGAAACAAACCTCTTGGGGCAAGCTCCAGCAATCGAGCCTTCGGTGAGCGTTGGGCCGCAGACGATCTGGGCTTCGGTCAAAGCCACGCGATCAACTTCACGAAGATTGTGAACAGCCACTGGATCAACGAAGCGCGCGTGGCATATACGCGTCTCCGGGCAGCCTTTCCGGAACGGGATCCGGTGAGCCCGACAATCAAGATTTCTGCCCCCGCGTTCACCATCGGCGGGAATGAGAATTTTCCACAGGATCGCCTGGAACAGACCTATCAGTTCCAGAACGTCAGTTCGTACATCGCCGGCAGACACACCCTGAAGGTGGGCTTTGATCTTGCGAGAACCGGGCTCGACAATAACAACGCTCCGAACTCAAAGGGGACGTGGGTGTTTCCCACCCTTGAGAGCTTCATGAACAGTCAGCCCCAGAGCCTCACACAGCTGGTGGTTGCAAATTCCCGGTTCTCCTTCCACGAACTGCGGCAGGCGTACTTCTTTCAGGATGACATTAAGGTCACCCGAACGCTGACGGCCAATCTGGGGGTGCGTTATGAATTGGGGTCTGTTCCGCTCGGTTTCTTTGGTGCAACGTCACAGCAGGAACTGGACGCGATGGTACCGGCGCCCGTAAAGCGGGATACCAACAACTGGGCGCCCCGGATCGGTTTCGCTTACAGTCCGGAGTTTGAGGGTGGTGTTCTTGGAAAGCTCTTCGGAATGGGCCGATCCTCGATCCGCGGAGGCTTCGGCATGGCTTACGACGTGTTGTTCTATAACCTCCTGTCGAACCCGGCGGCGAATTACCCCCGGAATTTACCGAATGCGACGACCGCAGCGAGCCAACTCGTGGACGTTTTTCCCGCGATGCCGCCCGGTCAGCCGACGACACCGACACTCTCGATCACGACAGCGTTTGTCAACCTGCCGACCGAAACGCAGAAGCCGACATCTCATTACTGGACCCTCTCCATTCAGAGGCAGCTTAATCAGCATTACATCCTGGAAGTCGGATATACGGGTAACCGTTCGTACCACCTGTTGCGCCAAAGCCAGGGGAACCCCGGGATTCTCGACCCGGCGAAGGCAGCGTATGTGCGTAACAATTGCACCTTCGCCACGTTATCCACCTGCCAGGACCCGGCGGGATTCCCGTTGTCACCTTCCGGCTCGACGACCACCAATTCTGGACGCATGGATCCTCGCTGGGCCAGCCGCGCGCTGCTCGAAGCAACCGGGCGGGCGGAGTACCACGCTGCTTATCTACGCCTTGAAAAGAGATTTTCAAACGGACTTCAGTTTGGCGCGAATTACACCTGGAGCGCGAATCTCAGCGACAGTGAAGACATCCTGATTGGAGACAGCCTCCTGGTGGGCTCGAGTCCCGCCAATCCTCAGGACTTTCTCAACAGACGGAATGAGTGGTCCAGATCCGTGCTGGATCGTCCCCACCGGTTCTCAGCTCATTACTCGTACCAGATTCCGGGATTCACCCAATCCCATGCGATTCTTCGCCACACATTGTCCGGATGGCAGGTAAGCGGGTTTACAGAGCTCCAGTCGGGGCAGCCTTTCACGATTCGCGTTGGTGTGGACACCATTGGCAACGGCCTGAGTAATGCGGCCGCTGCCGGCCGTCCGAACTACAATCCGGGCGGAACGATCACCCTCGATCCGGATACGGGTAACCTGCGCACGTTCAAGATTCCACTTGATGGCACGGGTATCATCGATGCGCCACATGTCACGAGTCCGGCCGGCGCCATAACCTTCCTGCGGAATTCGATGGAAGTTGGCGGAACGATGGGAAGGAACACTTGGCGAGGCCCCGGTTTGGCCAATACGAACCTGAGCCTGATGAAACGGTTTGTCCTGCCGAATGACTTTCGCCTGCAGATTCGCGGGGACTTCATCAACGTTTTCAATCACCACAGCTTTGCGAATCCCGACTCGAATATGACCTCGAGCACTTTTGGTCAGCAAATACTGACGCCGGTCGTGGATTCCCGCCAGGTAGTGTTGGGCGCGAAACTGTCGTTTTAGCCCGCACGTGAGGTGGCTTCCAAACGCGCAAGCGCGTGGGAGCCATGGGAGCCACCTTACATCTTCAGGCTGAGCCCTCCGTCAACAGTCAGGACTTGCCCGGTCACGTAGCTGTCCGGCTCAAGAAAAAACAATATCGCGCGAGCTACGTCTTCAGGACGCCCAAATCGCGGGACGATTTTTCGCTCGAGAAAGGAATCATACTTTCCGCTCTGCACGCTTTGGCGTGCCATGCCGGCATCGTTAACGCCGGGTGCAACGACGTTGACGCGCGCCTTCCATTGTTTCGCCAGAATCCTCGCCGTATGCACGAGCGCGGCCTTGGGCGCAGCGTACACCGTGCTTCCCGTGAACACGCCGACGCCCTGCATCGTCGAGGTGAGGACAATGCTTCCATCCTGATCCCCGAGCGCCATCGCAAAGTCGCGAGCCATCAACACCGGACCCGCAAAATTGACGCGCATCGAAGCCTCGATATCTTCCAGCGATGCGGTCTCGATCGGCACGCGGGCGGGATCGCCCGAAAGGACCGCCAGCCCATAAAGTTCGCCGGCGCTTCCTGCCACCTGGATGAGGCGTTCCCGAACGGAAGTGTCCGCAAGGTCACCCGCAACGGCCGGCGCATTCAGTTCCGACGCAAGGTCCGCAGCACGCTCGTGTTGTCTCAGGTAACCAATCACCGGCTTGTAGCCACGCGCCGCGGCCATCCGCGCCACCGCGCTGCCGAGTCCTCCCGATCCACCGGCAATGATCACCGTCTTCATAGCTTCACCAAAACAACCTGTACAAACCGCGGGTCAATTTTCTTTCCGGAGAGTGGCTCGAGTTCGGACCGCAGTTCGGCCCACCACCTTTCTGCGAAAGGCTCGAACTCCCGCGGAACTTCGATCGCAGGCAGATGGAATCCTTTCGCCAGCCAGGCTTCCAGGTCTTTCAGTTCGGACGGACCCAACGGCACGACTTCGAAACGCCCGTACAATACAGCCCGAATCGTGGCCGTGTTAAACGCCCGCGCAAACGTGGTCGGAATATTGGGCAATTGCGGCAGCAGTGCACGAACCATTGCTGTCAGGGATTGCACACGCTTTTGTACGACGTCGATGTCGGACATCGAACGGAACCGTCGATACCGTCCTTCTTCGATAATCAGCGGCTTGAACCGTCTCAACGCTTCCAGAAATTCCCTGTCCGGTGGATCAAGCGTTTCGAGTTGAAACCCGGGAATGCCGGCGAGAACATCCGCCTGACTGCGAAGTTTGGCGATCTGTCCGAATCCGACCTTGAAGATGGCCTGGACGTAGTTTCTGCGAAGCGTACTCGCGGACTTCTCGGCCTGTCCGCCTGTGAGATATTCGAGACCGATCGTCAAGGTGTCGCGCATTTCCTCAAGGGATGGTCGGACCCCGTCGAGTTCTCCAAGGTTGACGAGATTCGCCGAAAGAATCCTGTTTCCGAGTGCCGTGAGTTCCTGGGCGATGCGCAGGGACTCTTCAGGATCCGTGACAGACTCCAATGCCTTGACCAGAAAGCTTCCGCCGGCGAGCGAATCGGCGAAAACCATCGGCAGGTGTCCGGGCGTTTCTTCACCGGGAATGGCCTCTACCGCGGTGTCTCCCTTGGCGATCGCGTCGCCGGCGTCAGGGCTGGCGTAGATCGACATTGCTTCGTAGTAGTCCACAAACCCGTGGATCTCGAGCCGTCGAATCT
>DASTBJ010000561.1:0-8097 GCA_035712125.1 Terriglobia bacterium | reverse complement strand
CGGCCGAAGACCGTCTGGGACCGGAACTGGATGCATCCGCCTTCGAAGACCCGCGCTGCCCGGTCGTGACTAACGTGGATGCGCGGCCGGTCACTCGTGCCGATGCGGCCCGTGATGCGTTGAAGAGACAGGTGTCACGTCCGGTGCGCTGGCAGGAAAGTGTGCAAGCTATGCTCGATGAAGGCGTGAATACTTTTGTCGAATTGGGACCGGGAAAAGTGCTTTGCGGACTCGTTCGCGCGGCGGATAAGGCAGCGCTCACGTTCAATGTGGAAGACCAGAAATCGCTGGAAAATGCTTTTAACGGACTCCTATAATCAGCAATTTGCCTGAAGCAGGGCCGTACACTAAGGAGGTTTTGAATGGCTTCGTCGACTGAAGAGAAGGTCAAACAGATTATCGTGGAGCAGCTCGGTGTGGATGAGTCGGAGGTAACGCCAACGGCATCCTTCATCGACGATCTGGGGGCCGATTCCCTCGATACCGTGGAACTCGTGATGGCCCTTGAAGAAGGATTCGGCATCGAGATCCCGGATGAGGACGCCGAGAAGATCACCACAGTCAAAGATGCCCTTGCGTATATCGAAGCGCATCTTCCCAAGTCCTAGTCTCAAGAGGTTGTAATTTGGAGAAGAAACGAGTTGTTGTCACCGGTGTCGGTCTGGTTACCGCTCTGGGCACGGGAACAGAGGAAACCTGGAAGGGACTCTGTGAAGGCCGCAGCGGCGTCGGTCCGATCAGCCGATTCGACACGAGCTTATATTCGACCCGCATTGCCGCGGAAGTGAAAGACTTCGATCCTTTGAAGTGGTTCGATAAAAAGGATGTGAAGAAGATGGATTACTTCATCCACTATGCCGTGGCTGCCGCGGATTTTGCGATGAGGCAATCGGGTCTCGTTATCGGCCCGGAGGTCGCCGAACGAGCCGGTGTCTTCATCGGCTCGGGCATTGGCGGATTCACCGTGATCGAGCGCGAACATCGCGTTCTGCTCGAAGGAGGCCCCCGCAAGATATCTCCGTTTTTCATTCCGTCCAGCATCATCAACCTTGCAGCCGGACAGGTTTCCATCCGGTTTGGCGCGCGGGGTCCTAACTCTGCGCCCTGCACAGCCTGCTCATCGGGAGCTCATGCCGTTGGGGACGCGTTCCGCGTGATCTCGAGAGGAGACGCGGACATCATGATTAGTGGCGGATCGGAAGCTGCCATTACTCCAATGGGCGTGGGAGGGTTCGCAGCGATGCGCGCACTGTCCACGCGCAACGAAGAGCCCCAGCGGGCGTCGCGGCCGTTCGACAAGAATCGCGACGGCTTCGTGGTGGGCGAAGGCGCAGGCGTGCTGATTCTCGAGGAGTTGGAGTTTGCGAAGAAGCGTGGCGCGAAAATCATCGCCGAGCTCGTCGGGTATGGGATGAGCGGTGATGCGTTCCATATCACTCTGCCTCCCGAAGATGGTCACGGCGCTCACCGCGTGATGTTGAACGCGATTACCGATGCCGGTATCCGGCCGGACCAGGTCGGGTATATCAATGCGCACGGAACCTCGACCCCGCCAAACGACAAGATCGAGACGTATGCGATCAAGCAACTTTTCGGAGACCATGCGCGCAAGCTTGCCGTCAGTTCGACGAAGTCTATGATCGGGCATCTGCTGGGCGCTGCAGGTGCGGTGGAAGCCGGCATCACGTCGCTGATTGTTCAGCGCGGTGTCATTCCGCCGACCATCAATTACGAAACACCGGATCCCGACTGCGACCTGGACTACGTCCCGAACAAGGCCCGTAACGTTGCCGTCCAGTATGCCTTGTCCAATTCGTTCGGATTCGGCGGGACGAACGCGTCGCTGCTCTTCAAGCGCTACGAGTAAAATCGGGGTCAGTCTGCCCCCGATTTTCTCTCTGTCTCGCTTATCCTTTATAGGTGCCGGAACGCGACATACTCGAAGTTGATGCGCTGATTGTCGGGGGAGGGCCTGCCGGCCTCGCTGCGGCATACCGCCTGCGCCAGCTCTTAAAAGACGCCTCAATCGCCGTTATTGAAAAGGGGAAGGAGATCGGAGCGCATATTCTCTCTGGCGCCGTAATGGATCCCCGCGGCATCGACGAGCTGATGCCGGACTGGAAGCAGCGGGCCGTCCCCCTGGTCCGGCCGGTAGATAACGACAGCGTTCTGTTTCTCACCACCAACCGCAAGTTCACTTTTCCCATCACACCGCCGCCGCTGCGCAATCATGGAAACTACATTCTCTCGCTCAACAAGTTCGTTCGATGGCTCGGCACCCAGGTGGAGCAAAGCGGTGTCGACGTTTTCACGGGCTTTGCAGCGGCCGAGCCTCTCATGGAAGGCGACCGGCTGGTGGGCGTGACCACCGGCGACAAGGGCGTCGGCCGGGACGGCAACCCCAAAGGGAACTACGAGCCGGGCATCGATATTCGGGCGAAGATTACGATCATCGCGGAAGGCGTTCGCGGTTCGCTGACCAAACAACTGGTGAACCGATTGCACCTGGATAAGGGCAAGAACCCCCAGGTTTATGCCGTAGGCGTAAAGGAAGTCTGGGATGTCCCAAACCAGAAGGATGCGCCAGGCTGGGTTTTTCACACGCTGGGTTGGCCCCTGCGAAACGAAGAATTCGGCGGCGGCTTCATCTACAACATGGAGGGCGGCAGG
This sequence comes from Terriglobia bacterium, assembly GCA_035712125.1. Classification (GTDB taxonomy): domain Bacteria; phylum Acidobacteriota; class Terriglobia; order 20CM-2-55-15; family 20CM-2-55-15; genus DASTBJ01. The sequence continues at coordinate 5,427 of DASTBJ010000561.1, read as the reverse complement.
GTTTCCATTGGTCTCGTGATCGGCCTCGATTATCCCGACCCTCGCGTCGATCCGCATCATCGGTTTCAACAGTTCAAGACGCATCCCTTTGTTCGTAGCCTTCTCGATGGTGGAACGCTTCATGCTTACGGGGCGAAGGCGATTCCTGAAGGCGGATACTGGGCACAACCGCAGTACTACCTGGACGGTGGTCTGATCGTCGGGGACTCTGCCGGCTTTCTCAATTCCATGCGGTTGAAGGGTATTCATCTTGCGATCAAGAGCGGGATGCTCGCCGCGGAAACAGCGGCAGATGCCATTCAGCAGAGTGACATGTCCGCTGTTCGCCTGCGCCGTTTCGAGGAGCGCGTTGAGGCGAGCTGGATCAAAGAGGAATTATGGAACGTTCGAAACTTTCATCAGGGTTTCGAACGAGGTTTGATTGCCGGAATTTTTCATGCCGGATTGCAGATGCTTACGGGGGGACGCGGCCTTCGCAATCGTTACGGTAACGTTCCCGGACATGCGCGCCTGATACCTGGAAAGCGGCCGCCGTTACAGCCAATGGCGTTCGATGGCAAACTGACATTCGACAAACTTACGGATGTTTATAACTCGGGGACCGCCCACGATGAAGATCAGCCGGTCCACCTTGTCGTGATCGAACCGTCGATTTGTCATCCCCGCTGCACGAATGAATATGGCAACCCGTGTCAGAGCTTCTGTCCCGCTGCTGTTTATGAAATGACGGACGGCCGGTTGCAGATCAACGCTTCCAACTGCGTACACTGCAAGACCTGCGACATTATGGATCCTTACCAGGTCATTAACTGGGTTCCACCTGAGGGTGGGGGCGGCCCGTCCTACGATCTGTTGTAAGGTGGCTGCGTTTGACCAAGGACGTCGTATAGTCCTTGCAGCCGTTCAAATGCGATGACGCGAAGGAGATACAGTATGAAGTTGCTGTGCATTGTTTTTGCCGCTATTTTTGCAGCGACCGCAGCGGCACAGACCGCCGAAAAACCCGTCGTTATTCTGGTTGGACCTCCCTCGTCCGGGAAGTCCACTCAGGCGGAAATGATTCAAAAGCGTTACAACTTCGCGTTGATCACGCGCGAGCAATTGCTCAAGGACGATCCTTCCGTGCTCGCGCGATCGAAGACGCCCGGACTCAACGGCATCGAGCCGAGGGTAGACCCTGCGCTCAACGGGCTGTTTCTGAAACGACTGGAAAAAACGGATATCAGTAAGGGGCTGTTGCTCGACGGTTACCCCGCTACCAAAGATCACGGCGACTTCATGTTGAAAGTAGGCGCGCAGAAGGGCCTCGGTAAACCTCTGCTCCTGAAGCTGGAAGTTCCTGACGCGGTCGTTCGCCAGCGTCTCAAGGGACAGAAGCCCGAGCAGATCGAGCAGGACCTTAAGGACTATCATCGGGAAACCGATTTCCTGAGCGCCTATTTCCCGAATGCCAATATCGTCAAGATCAACGGCGAAGCGAAACCCGATGCCGTCTTTGACGAGATCCGCAAGGCCATCGACAAATACGTCAAGCGCTGAGCAAAGGCGCCCTGCCTGGAATGCCGATCAGGTTCTTCGCTTCCTCGCGATACTCCTGATCGGTTCCATCATGTCCTGAAACGTGAGATGGATCCAGCCGCCTGGATTTATCATTATCGACAATTTTTGATCGAACTAAACGGAAGCGAATGCCGTCTACGTTAGTGACCGAACCTCGTAATTAGCTCGGAAAGAAGGGATCAATCATGACCAGGCATCTCACTCGCGTGCTCAGCATTTCCGTCTGCGTCGCTCTGCTCGCTCTTAATGCATTTGCGCAGGCGCCGGCGCCGACGCCACCGTCCAGCGTGGTGCTAAAGCTGCAGATAACCGTTTCACGCTTCATGGGTACCAACAAAATCAGCAGCCAGCCTTACCTGCTTTCGCTGGTGCCGAATGAGAGCGGCTCCATCAAAGTCGGAAGCGAGGTGCCGGTGCCGGCAGCCTATACGAATCCAAACACCGGTGCGAATTCGGCTGTAACTGCGCAGCCGTCGTACACCATGCAGCAGGTCGGGACTCAAATCGACGGGAATGCCGCCCTTCAACCGGATGGTCGTTACAAGCTCCGCCTGACCGTGACGGACAGGTCCGTGCTGCCAGCCGCACAGGCCACGGAACAGGGAGCTCGAGTCGCCAACGTTCCGGCATTCCGCAATGTTGTCGTTGCGAGCACGATTTATCTGCGCGACGGGCAGAGCACCGAATTCAGCAGCGTTGCAGATAAGACCGGTGGAGAAGTCGTTAAAGTGGAAGTGTCTCTGACCTACGAGAAGTAAGGACAGGCTCGCCCACTGCGGTGAACGCTGCCTGCTTTCCCTCCAGTTCGGCGAAATAGAGTTCCACCTGCACACCCGGGAAGCGTATGTGGATCTGATCGCGTACTGCGGTCAAATCGCGAGCCTGATGCTCTTTCAGACAGCCTTCGTTGGGTTCGATCCGATTTTCCACGTACCAGCGGCAATCGGCATGGCCGATTAGAATGCAGCGTTCGGCTGTCATCAGCCGCGACATAAAATCGAACCACGCACCACCCTGGCGGCGCAGCGCATCGCTGGTTTCTGAAGGACTGAATAACTCCACGCCACCTGGCACTGCAATCAATCCGTAGTGCGTCAGGCCCAGGCCGGCGTGCAGGAAGTCCTGAAAATGCGGCTGGTAGCGCGGATCGCTGCAATGGATTACAACGACGTGCGACTGGCTGGTTCCCAGAGGTCGAGTGCGATATTCCATTCTTAAAACCTCAATACAGCAGGAAATCGTACAGGGTGTCTCCGGCGGAGACCAGGACGTGCTGGCGCCCGTCCAACATATACGTCTGCGGTGCGTTGGAGATGCTGATGCGCGTATGCCACAGAGGATTGCCGTTGCGTGCGTCGTAGGCGACGAAGTTGCCACTGCCATCGCTCGAGAACAGGACACCGCCGGCCGTTGTGAGCAGTCCGCCACCTCCGCCTCCGTACAGTTTGCGGCGCCATGCGACTTTGCCGGTTTTGGGATCAATCGCCGTCAGAAAGTCTCCGACCGATCCGAGATTGCCGAAACCAAACACCTGCTTACCCGCGAGGCCCATGGAACCCCGGGGATCCGGGTCGCTGAGATAGAGCATGTTGAACGCATTGTTTTCGCGTGTGTAGAAGAAACCCGTATCGGGAGAGTATGCGGGAGGAGGCCAGTTCGCAACGCCGCCTTCGACCGGAGAGACAAGAGCTCCCGGAATGATCGCCTCCTTTAAGGGATCCGGCTCGACCGTTCCGTCGGCACGGAGTCCCTTTGCCCAGTTGGAGTACGTTCCGTACTTCGACGTGGCGACGTGTTTGCCGGTGACGCGATCAACCGTATAGAAGTAACCGTTGCGGGCTGCGGTCGAGACAAGCTTCCTCTGCTGCCCATTGATGGTCGCATCAATCAGCACCGGCGTTTGGGCGGAGTCCCAGTCGTGGGTGTCGTGTACGGATGTCTGGAAATACCACGCCATCTTACCGGTATCCACGTTGACCGCCACCAGCGAGCAGGTGAAGAGGTTGTCGCCGGGTCTGCCAACGCCCGTATAGCCAGGAGTCGGATTTCCCGTTCCGAAGATATAGAGTCTGGTCTCGGGGTCATAAACTCCCGGAACCCAGGAAAACCCGCCGCCGTGCCGTGCCGCGTCGAGGTTGGGCCAGGTTTCCAGACCCGGATCGCCGGGATTCATTGGTACGGTATAGAACTTCCATTCCAGCTTGCCGGTTTCCGGGTGATAGGACTGCAGGAACCCGGGAGCATCCAGATCATTGCCTGTGCCCACGATCACGTGATCGCCGATGATCATTGGCGCCATTGTGGAGAAGTACTGCTGATCGAAATCCGCAATCTCAACGTGCCACCGCTCTTTGCCTGTCTTCAGATCGAGCGAGACGAGAAAGTTATCGGGCGTTTCAAAAAACAAATAGTTGCGCCAGATGCCAACGCCACGATTGCCGATATGGGTACCGCCTCGCGTCTTCCAGTAGTAATGCCAGAGCTGGCGGCCGTCCCGCGCATCTATCGCCCACACGTGGTCCGGAGCGGTCGGATAAAGAATGCCATCCACCATCAAAACGGCGCCCCGCACGGAAACGTTGCCGGGCGTCCATTCCTCGGGGCCCTCGCCTCCGATAATTGTGCCGGCGCCAAGGGCGGGGTTCACACGGCCGATCCATCCCAGCGTGAGGTTCTTGACCGTGTTGCGGTCGATTTGCTTGAGCGAGCTGTATCGTCTGCCGGTGTAATCGCCGGAATAGGTGGGCCATGAGTCTCCCAGGGGTTTCACCAACGACGCCGGATCAACACCGCCCGGGCCACCCGGAGTTTGACTGACCAGCAATGCCGGAACAAGAAGCACCAGTATCGTGAACAGAAGTCTTAGCCGTTTCATTTCAGGGTCACCAGATAGGCTGTTACGTTGTGAATGTCTTTATCGGTGTAACCAGGAAGCAGGTTACGGTGCGCCTCTCTCGGATCGCGAATCTCGATTTTCGGCACGTCGCCTGTGCGCCGGAATGATTGCGTGCTGCCATCTGCGAGGTTCAGGATGACGATAAAGTCGTCGATCCGATTCAACTGACCTTCAACCTTTTGACCGTTTTGGAGAGTCACTGTTGCAGTGACCCGCGGCGCGGTGCCACCACGGCCACCTCCGCCGCCAATCCAGTAATTCTGAAGATCTCTTGGGTTCGTGATACGCGTGGCGATTCCTTTGAGATCTCCGGCAACAGAATGGCAGGAAGCACATTTGGCATCGAAGTACGTCTTGCCTGCAGCAGCATCGCCCACGAGGATGTTCAGTGTGACCGGTGGGCCGGGAGGTGGTCCGCCCTGTCGCTGCGCCGTCGCGGCGATGCTGGCGATGTATTCAGCGATCGCTTTGACGTCGTCCTGGGAAACGGACATCGGCGGCATCGGCGACATTCCCGGGTTGTTGAGTCCGTCTCGAACAACAGGAAAGATCAACTCTCCAGCTTTGTCGTTGAGGACAATCGCGGACCGCAACAGATTGGTTCCGCCGCGTTCGCCTCCACGAAGATCTCCGCCATGACAATTTGCGCAGTGCGTCGTGTAAAGGGTGTTACCACGTGCAGCGAGTGCAGTATCGATAGCACGCTGCTGAGCCGGGAAGTTTGTCGGCGCCGGCCGGCCGCCTCCTCCGCGATTCCCCTGCGCACCGGGAGCTGCCGGGACCGCGGCTCCACGCCCGCCACGCTGCTGGCCAAGCAGAATCGTGGTGATGCAAAAGAGCAGGCAAAGGCCTGTAAATGGCTTAGTCCAAGGTCGCATTAATCACCTCAGTTGGAGCGAGATAAGGGAATCCTGCATTTCAATCCGAAATCGGGGTCAGGCACCTCGTTCCCCGAATTCGTATTTCAGAAT
>DASTBJ010000560.1:0-4418 GCA_035712125.1 Terriglobia bacterium | reverse complement strand
GCGCTGGCCTTCCGCACTTGCATAACGTCAACGGGACGCTCAAGGAGTGTCCCGAAGTCTGGGCCCACCAGGGCAATGCCATATTCATCGAGAAGATATTGATTGATAATCCACTCGTTCCCATACGGTGCTGCACGATACAGAGCGGAGAATCCCCACCATGGCCTCGGCGTGGTGGGCGGAAGGATTTCGGACAAGAGTACAGCCGGTACATAAGAGCACTCGACGCGCCCCGCCCATGCGGCGTGGCGTCGTTCCAGTTCGAGGTGGAACTTCTCAATAGATGAAAGCTCATCGCTCCCGAGCGGTTCCCGCACGACTGCCTGCAAGTCAATGTCACTTCTTCCCCTAACAAAATCTCCGTAGGTGAGTGACCCGAAAAGATAGAGCCCAATCATGTTTTCCGACAGAATCTTCCGCACTCCTTTTACCCAGTCTATGAGGAGATCGTTAACGTCCTGATGCGGAGTTGGGCTTCCCGAGTTGGTTTCGACGCTCACTAACGCACTCACGATAAGTCCAGTTGCTGGTATACCGGCTCCCGGTCGTCGTAAATAAAGTTCGATCTTTCGGCTCCGGTCAGCGACCGGTATATCAGGATTACCCCGAAAACGATCGCCGAGACTGCCACAAAGTTCGCGAGACGCTGCGCATCCACAGAAATCCATCGCTTGAGGTCTCCCATCAGCGACGTATAGGCCGCATAAGCAAAAAAATAGGCCACGGCGTAAAACCCGAGCTGAAGCTTGCTTCGCAGCAGGGCGCACGTAAACGGCACTTTACGGAAGCTGAAAAAGAACGCCTCAATGAGAAACGCTGTCATGATGAGATCGAACATCAGGTGACTGACAGCGATATCCGCATCGAACCACGCAAACTCAAAGCACGCCACGAAGACGTAAAGAGGAAGCACCCGGCACACGAGCAACCACTTCCGTATGGCTTTACGGAAGTCCGCTGCGCCGGCGCGGCTGGTCATCTGAAAGACCCAGTTTGCGGCGAGTTCAGAAGGAATGCCAAACGTGGCGCGCCAGCCTGCCACCAGAAGGAAGGACAGGACGGCAGGGGCTTCCAGGATTCCGGTACTCGACAACTGAATCGGAAATGCCTGCCGCCGATCGATAACGAACAGTGAGGACAATGCCAGCGCGATACCAAGGCCGGAGTACAGAGCCGCAGAAATTCGAATTTTGAGGCTGCGCTCCGAGATTTTCGCGATGAAATCGAATGCTGCGCGCTGGTATGCATTCGTGTTCAGAACGAAATGCAGAATTCGATTTCCCGCTCGATGCCACCATCGCGGGATTCTGTCCACGGCGTCCACGCTCTCCAATACCTTGCGCGAATGCCGTCGATAGCCGGCCCAATAGCAAATCACCGTCAACAGCGCCGTTAAGGCGGTCATGGCCAGGGCTCGGCCAGCCCACATTGTCACTTTCGGGATTGGCGCACCCGTGGGTGCCAGCCATTCATAGATACCCAGAAACCATACCGGAGGAAAGTAATCGAGCAACGAACTGTTGGTGACGACGAGCGGTCTAAGGCTGACAGCAACAAGAGGCAGCACCAGCACCAGCGTCACAAGCAGCGCGATCGCGACGGTCTGCAAGGATGGCGATACTCTTCGAAATGTATTCACGGGGAGAACGTTAATAAGAACCCCCTGCAATGAGAGAAAGAACAGGATGGAGAATACAGATCCCCCCAGAACCGCAACAATGTGGCCTATCAGCGCTCGCGGTTCCATAAAGCCGATCAGCACGATCAGAACTGCGTTCGCGGCGATAGCAAACAAGAAAAGAATGACGCCGACCGCAACGGCTTTCGCCAGGAACTGCCGGCCCGTCGAGACCGGAAGCGGGGTGAGAATGAGGTAATCCAGTCGATCGGGAAACAGGGAATCCCACCGTAACGTCATGACCAGACCCATCACAGCCATCTCGTAACATACGAGGGTGTAATGGATACCGGTCCACCACCACGCGAAGTCGAAGGTACCAAGCTGCAGGTGGAGGCTCTCCTCACCGCGGATCACGAGAACGATCAGCATCGGAGACGCGACGAAGATTAACGTAAGGTATTGAATCAGCCGATTTCGCGGTTCAAAGTCGTTAGACGGTGAATCGGTATCGAAGAATCGATGAGTGAAGTGGACGACCAGAGTCCCGAAAGAATCATCCGATCTGGATTGCATCGGCGATATCCCTTGCGGTTTTTTCCATGTTCTGCTGTTCGACAAGCTGCGAGAAAACGGCTTCCAGCGAAGGAAGGTTCATCATCTCGCGCAACCGCGAGACTCCCTCTTCGGCCATGATTTTGCCTTTGTAGATGATGATGGCCTTTGCGCAGATCCTTTCCACCACCTCCAGCACGTGCGAGATGTACAGAATGATTTTTCCCCGTGAAGCCAGTTCTGACACCAGGCTCTTGAAAAGCAGGATTGAGGCAACATCCAGTCCGGAAAGTGGTTCATCGAAGATCAGAACATCGGGATCATGCAACAGGGCGGCCGCAATCAGGACTCGCTGCCTCATTCCCTTTGAATATGCCGCGAGAGAAGAATGCCGTCGAAAATGAAGTGCAAACAGCTTCAGCAAATCCCCTGCTCTTCGGTTGAGAATAGATTCGGGCATTCCGCGGAGCCGCCCCACCAGCTGCAGGTATTCCATCGCCGTCAGCGATGGATAGACATGGGCCTCTTCTGGCAGATATCCCACCCTGTGCTTGAACGCATCGATGTCGCGACGGACATCTGTTCCGTTGTAAAGGATGTTGCCCGAAGTCGGCTCAATCAGTCCGGTCAGCATCTTCACCGTCGTCGACTTTCCAGACCCGTTGGGACCCAGATATCCCGTGGCTTCTCCGCCCGACAACATGAAGCTGACGTGGTCGACCACGTTAAGGCCCCGATACCGTTTGGTTAGATCCCGGACTTCTAGGGTCGACACGGCCACACTAAAGATTGATGAGTCTGCACTGAATGCGGCGGAAGCGGGCCAGCACCAGTGAACAAGACACGCCGAGTCCACCCAGCGCGGCGCCCATCGCTGCCGACATCACAAAGAAACCCCGTACGGTTTCATAAGAACGGGGCAGAGATAAGGCGATCCCAACGCCGCCGGCGAGAAGGTGAAAGACGATGATGGCGAGAATAACCGTCGACTCGACGATTCCACGGGCGAAAAGACGCAGGGGTCTGGGGCTCACAAGAGCTCGCCACCTCTCGCGCGACATCGACAAAACAATATCGACAGCGGTACGAATCCAAAGGCGAAGAAGTGGTGTCAAACGCCCGCTCCGCAATTCATCGAGACAGCAATCACGGAAAACCTGGAGCATCTCGTTCCGGAAGCGGACGCGGAATGTCACAGGGTAGAGCGACAACAGCGCGCTGTAGCATCGTACGGATAATGCCAGTGCCCAATGATCCAAAGTCATATCCGCTCTCCTTACGCGGGCTTGATTTTTCGAACCGCAATCGTGGATCGTGCGGCACGAACCAGATCCGCCATTCGTTTCGTTTCAGCGGCAAGGACCCGCGCACCGAAATCCGTCAAGCGATAGTAACGGCGACGCGCGTCGTCGATTTTCGGATCCGGCCGCTCTTCGGATTCCTCAACGAGGCCTTCCTCAAGCAGCCGGCTGATCGCTCCGTAAAGCGTTCCGGCCCCCATGCGCACTGTCCCCATGCTTTTCTCGACCACCGTCTGCATGATCGCGTACCCGTGCGCTTCGCCGTCTGCGAGCGCGACGAGAATGTGAAACACAGCGGGTGTGAGAGGAAGAAAACTTTCAGGAAACTGAGGGGCCGGTCTCTGTCGCGTCGTCATTCAACTGTGTCCTTCGCTGATATAACGCGAGACGATATAGTTGCCTCCGGCAGGTGTCAATAAAAAACCTGTTGCGCGTGACGGATGTTATTTTAGGGTGTTTCGCTATCGCGTCTCGTAGACGACAACCTGCTTTTTTCGGAGTGCCCCGATGAGCAAACCCACGCCTGCGCCGATAACACCGCCAGCCAGCGCGCCCACTCCAGCCGCCTCGCCTTTTGATACCTGGAACCAACCAGAGTCGGGTGTCGCCACGACTGCCACGCCGAAGACCGCACCGGAGCCTGCGCCGATCAGAGTTCCGAAGGCCACCGATCGTCCTATGGAGCCCTGCGAGCGATAGAGCTTCGAGACATCGGTCCGTTCGACGTCGAGGAGGGCCTTGTCCTTGCGCAACCGAAGTTTCTCGCCGGAAAGGCTGTCGAACCTGCCCTTGAGGGTTGTTCCGTTTTTGAAATCCACGCGTAAAGGAACGTCGGGTTTAAGGGATAGAACGGACGCCCAGTCTGTTCTGGCGGCTTCGGCCTGCGATTGAGGCCACGCGATCTGCGAAAACACCATAACGATAAGCGAACTTGCGACGAATTT
>DASTBJ010000559.1:0-2141 GCA_035712125.1 Terriglobia bacterium | reverse complement strand
ATGGAACTGAACGAACTCGGTATCGGCCCCGACGTTTTCGAGCAGGTGGCTGTGTGCGTCGCCGCACGTGACGTCGCCCGCACGAAACTCCTGTGCCCGAGACTCGCCGGTCGGCGACGTCGCCTTGAGATTCGCGTTCTTGTAGAAGATCACGCAGCCGGCAGGGTGCGTGTGCATCACCGACTTTGTGCTCGCAGGAAACTTGGCACGCATCATCAGAGCGACGTCGTTTTCATAGAGAACCGCGTACCGCGCGGGATCGGCCGCGACCGGGCCTGGAGACGCAGCTTGAGCCGCGAGGAGTGTCGCACTCCTCTGCGCGGCCCTGACGAAGACCGCTAGCAAACTGAACGTCAGAGCAACATAGACCGAAGCCGTGGCAAGCCGTCGCATCGCGTGTCTCTCCTCTCGGCGCGCGTCCATGTTCTACTATCCCCGCGTGACGCTGAGGTTCAGACGCGGCAGGAACGGCAAGTCGTCACGTCCTTAGGTGTTGGTTAGCCGCTACGCCCTTAAACGGCCACTGCCTCCAAGATCGACGTCGACATCCCGACATCGATTACTCGATCCAGACGGAAGCCGGCTGTTCGAAGCATGTCCGAATACTCTTTCTCAGTTCGCTCTTTGCCCGACAGCAGCGTCAGCATTTGTAGATCGAGCATCTTCGTCCAGCTCGGCTTCGAATCCTCAGGAACAATACACTCGATCAGCAGGAGCTTCGCACCTGGCGCCGCCGCCTTTCGAATGGCGGCTAGAATCCGAGCGGCTTTCTGATCGTTCCAGTCGTGGATGACCTGCATGATGAGATAGCAATCGGCGGACGGCAACGCATCCATGAAGAAATCTCCAGGATGCACCCGCAGCCGTTCCGATTCCATTCCCGCAGCCTGAGCAGCAGCCGTCACATGCGGCTGATCGAACAGCACTCCGTGAGCTCGGGGCGCGCCTTGCAGCACGGCCGCCAGTAAGTGACCGCGACCGCCGCCGATGTCGGCGATTGTTCCAAAAGCGGAAAAGTCGTAGGACCTCAAAACGCCGGCAATTTGTCCCGCCGCTTTCCCCATCATCGCCTCGTCGAAAAGACGGGCCGCCTCCGGATTCTCGGTCAGGTACTTCCAATAACCTCCTGGGACGACTTTCTCTTGAACGGACTCTCCGGTCCTCAAGGCATCGGCGAAGTATTCAAATCCTCGCCAGTAGACGGGCAAACCGATCATCCGGACAAACGATCTCATCGATTGCGGATGATCCGATCGCAGCAAACGCGATGCGGACGTGTGGCCCCACGCTCCATCACGAGCCTCAAAGATGCCCTCAGCCGAAAGGACGCGCAGCGTGCGCGCCAGCGCTCCCGCATCTGTTCCGGTGTCCCTCGCGAGTTCTTCCGCACTTCGCGGCGATTCCCCCAAGGCATCGGCAATGCCGAGTTCTGCCACTGCATGAAGACACCGGGGGAGGCCGTGACTCATCGAGATTCGTAACAGACCGTCGACAGGATCGCTCATGGTGGAGGGAGTATAACGACCTTCGACTCCTTCTGCCGCAGCACCATCGTCCGCTCGTCCAATGCAGAATGAATAGGGATAGGGATCGGCCGGTGACTTCCTAAACAGGAATTTCTCGGAATCGATTTCTGTTACCCTGTGTGGGGCCGGGCGATCGAGGCGATTCAGGCGGGCCCGCGTTCCTTGCCAGCACCGGCAAGCACAGTCACGACATCGTGCTCGGGACGCTCACCGCTGCGTTTTGCCGGACCGCGAATTACGCCATCTGGTATCGCACGGACACTCCGATCGCGCTCGAATTCCTATCGCAGTTTGTCCGTTGAATTAACTACGGCGACACGCAAACCGTACCGACTCCCGCTTTCGGTGACTGTATTGAAGGTTTGGTACGGTACGGGGATTCGAGTCCCGGTCCCGTGGCTGAGAACCGCGTGTCGTGACCCCTGGACGATACCGGGCCGTCAGGTTGGGAGTGGCCTCTAGCGGCGAGGCACTGCGGCCGGCCAGTTGAGGATCATGGTGACTGGCGACGCCGTAGTTTCTTCGACAATGACGTTGACGACAAATTTCTGGCCGTTGTGGCTGGGCGCATACACAGGCCGGAAGATCTCCGCGCCAAACTCACCGAAGCGGGCC
>DASTBJ010000558.1:0-2379 GCA_035712125.1 Terriglobia bacterium | reverse complement strand
AAAGACGCCGAAACGCGTCTGGGTTTGCGGGGCGTTCATTGCTGCGGCGATGCCCATTCCGAGTACGGATCGTGTCTCAGCAGGGTCGATAATTCCATCGTCCCAAAGCCTGGCAGTGCTGTAGTAGGCGCTGCTCTCCTGCGTATACTTGTCGATGATGGGTTGCGTGAATTCTTCCTGCTCATTGCCGGACAGCTCTTTGTCCTGCGCCTTCAGCCGATCCATCCGGACCTGTAGAAGAACGTGTGCCGCCTGCTCGCCACCCATGACGGCAATGCGCGCATTGGGCCACATCCACAGCTGGCGCGGCCCAAAAGCCCGGCCGCACATGCCGTAGTTGCCAGCACCATAGGAGCCACCGACGATGACGGTGAACTTCGGCACGGCCGCATTGGAGACCGCGCTGACCATCTTGGCTCCATCCTTGGCTATTCCGCCGTGCTCGACCTGCTTGCCGACCATGAATCCTGTGATGTTCTGGAAGAAAACGAGCGGGATGCCACGCTGGCAGCAGAGTTGGATGAAGTGTGTCGCCTTCAGTGCGCTCTCTGAGAAGAGCACGCCCTGATTGGCCAGGATACCGACGGGGTAACCCCAGATTCGCGCGAAACCACACACGATGGTACGCCCGTACAACGCCTTGAATTCGTGAAACCAGCTGCCGTCGACGATGCAGGCGATGACGCGTCGAATGTCATACACACGTCGAGGATCGCGCGCCACAATGCCGTAAATCTCATCCGCTGCGCGCTTGGGTTCCTCCGCCTCCGGTGTTAATTCGTTCGCTGCCGGCAGAGAACGGAAGACTTCGCGAACGATGCGAATCGCGTCTGCATCGTTTTCGGCATAGTGATCCGCAACACCTGAAATGCGTGTATGGACGTCGGCGCCCCCGAGTTCTTCTGCGGTGACGGTCTCTCCGGTTGCTGCCTTCACGAGCGGAGGACCACCAAGAAAGATCGTCCCCTGATTTTTGACAATGACGGCCTCATCACTCATGGCGGGAACGTAGGCGCCACCCGCTGTGCACGAACCCATCACGGCCGAGACCTGATGGATGCCTCTGGACGACATCACGGCCTGGTTGTAGAAAATTCGCCCGAAGTGGTCGCGATCCGGAAAAACGTCTGCCTGGAGGGGGAGAAACGCGCCGCCGGAATCCACGAGATAGACGCACGACAACCGGTTCTCGAGTGCGATTTCCTGAGCTCGCAGATGCTTCTTCACCGTGATCGGATAATAGGTGCCCCCCTTCACGGTCGCGTCATTGGCAACAACCACGACGCGGTGGCCCTGGATCAAACCCATACCCGTCACTATGCCTGCTCCGGGCGCTTCATCGCGATACATCCCGTTGCCGGCAAGGGTGCTGAACTCGAGGAAGGGTTTGCCTGGATCCAACAGGGCTGCAATGCGATCCCTGACGAACATCTTGCCGCGCGAGGTGTGGCGTTTTCGGGCTTCTTCGCCCCCACCCTGCCTCGCAAGCTCGTGTTTCTTCTTCAGTTCGGCCACCAGTTCCAGCATGGCATCCCGATTGGCCTGTGTCTCAGCGTTTGCCAACGTTCCTCCGGACGTAATCGATGATCTCTTCAGTGGAAACTCCGGGCTGGAACACTTCACTCACCCCGAGAGCTTTGAGTTTCGGAATATCCTGATCGGGAATGATTCCGCCGACGAGAACGAGCACATCATCGAGCTTCTCGTTCTTCATCAGTTCCATGATTCGGGGACAGAGTGTCATGTGCGCCCCGGAGAGAACGGAAAGGCCGATCACATTAACGTCTTCCTGCAATGCCGCGCGGACAACCATTTCGGGCGTTTGCCGGAGGCCGGTGTAGATCACCTCGAAACCGGCGTCACGAAAGGCGCGAGCGATGATCTTTGCGCCGCGATCGTGCCCGTCCAGACCGGGCTTGGCGACGAGTACGCGAATGCGTTCAGGCATCAGACAACAGGCTCCTCGTAGGTTCCATAGACCGCTCGGAGGGTATCGCAGATCTCTCCCAGAGTGGCATAGGCACGAACACAATCCAGCACAAACGGCATCAGGTTCAGATTTCCCACGACGGCGGCCTGCTTCAAGGCGTCCAGCGTTGACCGCCATCGATCGTTGTCCCGGGTTTCACGGACTCGTCTTGTCCGGGCGATCTGACGCTCCGCCACCGATTCGTCGATGAGAAGGATTTCGAGAGCAGGTTCGTCAGAAACGAAGTCGTTGACGCCGACGATGATCTTCTCCTGCCGCTCGACGGCCTTCTGATACGTATATGCGGCATCCTGAATCTCGCGCTGAGGGAATCCCTGTTCGATTGCGGAAACCATCCCGCCCATCGCATCGAGTCGCTTGAAATAGTCCCAGCAGCCTCGTTCCATATC
>DASTBJ010000557.1:0-2600 GCA_035712125.1 Terriglobia bacterium | reverse complement strand
AGCTTTTCGGCAACGTGATGGGACAGGAGATTGATTTTTTCTCGGGTAAGACGCACTTTTTCGCTGCTCTACAGGACGAGCTTTCGCTCCTTCACGAGTTTGTTTTTGATGAGCTTGAACATTTCCTGATATGACGCGCCGCTGGCCCGCATCTGGTCCTGGTATTGATTGAGGAGGACTCGCACTTCTTCGTTGAGCCGGTCTTCCAGACTGGCTTCCTGCTCCATCACCTCAAATATCGACTCCGTCAAATCCAGTCCTTCCGGCACTGCGATCATTTCCTGTTCAACGAGCTCTTCCACAACCTTCGTGGCAAGCAGCCGGACGAACTCTCTTCGTACGCTCATCAGGGTATGGTCCCACAGTCTTCTTCAGCTTTTCAATTCCGAAGATTAGGCGCAGCGAGAGTGCGCACGAGCTGCGCGAGACTTGCAAATGTAGTACCGGCGTGATGAACGCCTCCAAACGCGAGTTCCCACGCGCCTTCTGACGCGACCGTTACGATCACGGCCTCCCTCCCACCGGACACAACAATCTCAAAGCCTTCTCGCTCCAGTACGGCTGAAGCCAGAACCGCATTCAAGCCATCGCCGCGAACGACGGCGGGCCTTCGGGCATCCGTCACAAGTCGAAACGCGCGCTCCTCAGGCTGGAACCGAATCGCGTGCGCCTGAAAAGCGTCTGCAAGCTGCCCGGATAGAATCAGGTCTTCGGGCGCGCCGGAATCAAGCCTGTTTCCCGGTGAGACCAGCCAGAGCGTGTCTGCCATGCGCAGAGCAAGATCCAGATCGTGAGTGGAAACGACAATCGCGAGTTCTTCCTCGCGGGCGAGACATCGCAGAAGTCCCATAAGCTCCACCCGGGCGGGCACGTCAAGGAAGGCCGTCGGCTCATCCAGCAGGAGGATGGCGGGCTCCTGTGCCAGCGCACGAGCAATCATGAAGCGCTGTCGTTCCCCATCCGACAAACTCATCGTGTCACGCGAAGCAAGAGGGGCGCCGCCGACCGCTTCGATCGCCCAGTCAACGACATCGTGATCGATACGCCGCATCCTTCCCGACCAATCCCAATACGGGTACCGGCCCAGTTCGACCATGCGGCGAGCCGTCAGCGCTCCCACCGCCGGGCGCTCAGTCAGCACAACACCCACACGACGAGCCAGTTCGATTGGACTGAGTTGCTGGACATCCACACCCTGGATTTCGACGCGTCCCGAAAGCGAGGGTTGGATTTTGGAAAGACTTCTCAACAATGTCGACTTGCCCGTGCCATTCGTGCCCAGGAGACAAACGAGTTCGCCGGCGTGGGCAGATAGATTCAGGTTCTCCAGAACTACCTTCCGCGAGGAGCGCGTCTTGTAGCCGACCGCGAGATCGACCGTCCGGACTGCGGCACTCATCCCGTAAACACCCCTGTTCGGTTGCGCATGAGCACAATCACGACAACCGGCGCTCCTATCAGAGACGTGACCGCATTCAGCGGAAAGACACCGGAGCCCGGCCAGAACAGAGACGGCAGAACAGAAAGAATCTGTGCAGTCAACGCGACGATTCCTCCCATGAGAATCGTTGCAGGGACCAGGGACCGGTGGTCGGATGTTCCGAGCAATCCGCGGCACAGGTGGGGGATAGCGACACCCAGGAACGCAACCGGGCCGCAAAATGCCGTGACGACACCGCCGAGTATCGAGGCGCCGGCCATGGTCAGCAGCCGCATGCGCCGGACATTCAGGCCCATGGAGCCCGCGTAGTTTTCCCCCAGCAATAGCGCGTTGAGCTGTTTCGTGGTCAGGACGGAAACTGCCAGACCCGCAACAACGAGCGGCGCAAAGATCGTCATCTTCGACCACGTCACTCCGGTGAATGACCCGAAGCCCCACGCCACCCACCGCTGCAGTTTGTCGGGGTCAGCGCCCGCGACAAGGACGGTCACAAATGCCTGCGCCGCGTATCCGAACATCAACCCGAGAATCAGGACCGTCGCGGGACTTTCCACTCGATTCGACAGTGTCAGAACGACACTGATTGCAAGCGCCGCGCCCGCAATCGATGCGGCTGTGACCAGAGCATCGCCTGCAAGTCCGAGGCTGGAGCCGAAAACGCCGGATATCGTTGTGCCACTCGTTAGCAGCACAAGAGCGACTCCGAAACTCGCTCCGGACGCAATACCCAGGGCATAGGGATCTGCCAGCGGGTTGCGAAAAAGAGTCTGCATCTGCAGGCCGGCGATGCCGAGGGCGGCACCGGCCAGCAGCGCGGTTAGAGATCGCGGCAATCGAACATCGTTAATGACGACATGCACCGAGGTTTGTTCGGTATCAAATCCCGTAAGAATGGCTACAACCTCGGCCAACGGCACCCACACGGAACTTATAGCCAAGGACGTGAGAAATGTTGCGCAGAGCAAAATAACCAGCCCGGCGATAACCACGAATGTACGGGATCGGCCACGAGCGCGCGTGACCGTACCCTGATGTGTTCCCGAATGAACTGCGAGTCTGCCGGTGGCCTTCACGACTCTGTCACTCCTTCGGAACCTGTTTGTACCAGACGAATTTGTGATCCTGAGCGAGGTCGGGATGAAAAATCTTGATGAGGTCG
>DASTBJ010000556.1:0-3508 GCA_035712125.1 Terriglobia bacterium | reverse complement strand
ACAACCTGGCGTCGCAACTGCGCCGTGCGGCGACATCTGCTCCGTTGAATATCGCTGAGGGATGTGGCGCAGCCAGTAACAGAGAGTTTTGCCGGTTTCTTGGCTTCGCTTATCGTTCTCTCAAAGAAACTGTCACCGCAGTGGAACTCTGCCAGCGACTCTATCCATCGCTGCCCCAGGATCGAATTCAGCGTCTGATCGAAGAAGGAAATCGACTCTCGAAAATGACCTACGCCCTGATGCAGAAGGTCGATCCGGGAAGCCTCCCAGGCTGAGCCTTCCGACCCAAAACCGAAAACCCAAAACCCAAAACGTTTTAACTAAATCCCCGATGCCGTTCGGGAGTATAAGTATGTGCAGAGTTTCAAGGAGAATCGCGTATGAAGCGCTTATCTGGCGTCCTGTGCGCCATTTCGCTAATCTTGCCTTCTCTCGCCTTGAGCCAGGCTTCGCCGCGTTTTGATGTAAAGCTTCCACCAGAGAAGCAGATCACGCATGTATTGAGCCGGCTTACCTTCGGCGCACGCCCCGAGGATGTCTCCGACGCCCGCCGCGTCGGAATCGAACGTTGGATCGATCTGCAACTGAATCCGGAGCGAATTCCCGAAAGCGCCATTCTGGAGTCGCGGTTGGCGCCGCTCACTACGTTGAACATGCAGACCTGGCAAATATTCGAGAAGTATCAACAGCCCCAGCAGGTCATGATTGCATCTCCACGAGTCGCTCCTGCATCGGTATTGTCGCCTTTGCAGATGAGCAAACTCATGAATGGCGGGACGGTGGAGGAGCGACGCGAAGTCATAATGTCATTGAACCCGGATGTCCGCGGTCAGTTGATCCTCAGCATGCCCCCACAGGCTCTCGACGGCCTGCCCGACCTGCAACAGGAAGCGACCAGGGCACGCCAGGCGCAGCAGGAAGCATTACAGGCAGAGCGTCGCAGGTTGATGCCTCCCATCAATGAATTGCTGACACCGGACCAGATGAGAATCCTGCGAGCCGGAACCGAGCAGGAGAAAATAGCGCTGCTGAACTCATTCGACTCCGACAAGCGAACGAAGGTTCTTCGCGCCGCCGGCCCGCAGCTTCAGACGGTCCCTGCGCTGAGACGGGAGGCCATGGCACTGGCTCAACCGCAGCAGTACGTGCACTCCGAACTCATCGAAAACAAACTTTATCGCGCTATCTATTCCAACCATCAACTGGAAGAAGTGCTCGTCGATTTCTGGCTCAATCACTTCAACGTGTTCAATGGCAAAGCCCAGGGACGCATGCTCCTGACCAGCTATGAGCGCGACGCGATCCGGCCCTATGTCTTCGGTCGATTCAAGGACATGCTTCTCGCGACGGCTCGCCATCCGGCGATGCTCATCTATCTGGACAACGCGCAATCGCAGGCTCCCCGAGAGGACTTTCCATTTGGAGTTCCTCCGAATCAACCCCGTGGCCGGGGGCCCGGGCTCAACGAAAACTACGGAAGGGAGTTGATGGAGCTCCATACGCTGGGAGTGGATGGCGGCTACACGCAGGAAGATGTTGTCGCCGTCGCGAGGGCGTTTACGGGCTGGACGGTCTTGCAGCCAAACCGCTATGCCGAATTTCAGTTCAACGGCGATTCGCATGACCGTAAAGAAAAGGTGATTCTAGAGCATAAACTTCCTCCCGGCCGCGGCGAGCAGGACGGCCTGGATGTCATCGACATTCTTGTGAAGCATCCTTCCACCGCGAAGTTCATCTCGAAAAAGCTCGCACAAAGATTTGTTGCCGATGATCCTCCACAGACGCTGATTGACCGCATGGCGGCGACCTTTACCCGAACGCAAGGCGATCTTCGCGCTGTTCTGCAGACTCTGTTTTCGTCCACGGAGTTTCTTTCTGAAGCTGCCTGGCAGTCGAAGCTGAAATCGCCCCTGGAAGTGGTCGTCAGTGCCGTGCGAGCGTTGAACGCGGAGACGACCGATACGTTTGTCCTTGCACAACGCATTGCCGACCTTGGCCAACCTCTGTATGGAAAGGTCGAGCCTACCGGCTATCCCAACACCGGCGAAGGCTGGGCCAGTACTGCCGGGATTCTCGGGCGAATCAATTTCGCCACCGATCTCACAGCCGGCCGCGTGGCAGGCGTGAAAGCGGACATGAGCCGGTTCAACTTCAAGCTGCCTGCAGTGGTCGCCACCGAGATTCTTGGCAATCCGCCGTCACCGTCCACCGTGGAATCCATCGAGAAAGGAATTCAGGGGAAGGAAGTTAGTCCTTCGATGCTCGCGACCGTAGTCCTGAGCTCGCCTGAATTTCAGCGGAGGTAACCCGACATGCTGACAAGACGCTACTTCATCAAATCCTCCGCGGTGGCCATGGCCGGTTTCGGCGTAGCACCGGCCTGGCTGGCTCGGGCCGCAGCTCCTGCAGAGGGGAAGCGCAAAATACTCATTTCGATCTTTCAGCGCGGTGCTGCCGATGGTCTCAACATCGTCGTCCCGTTCTTCGAGAAGCGGTATTACGATATCCGGCCGACGATTGCCGTACCTGTACCGGGCAGATCCAATGGCGCCATTGACCTGGATGGACGTTTCGCTCTGCACCCGACATTGCAGGCGCTGAAGCCGTTCTGGGATAACGGGCAACTTGCGATCATCCACGCTGCGGGTTCACCCGACGGAAATCGGTCGCACTTTGAAGCCCAGGATCACATGGAATCGGGTACGCCTGGCCGGACGATGGAAGACGGGTGGCTGAATCGTGCCCTCGACTCGAATCCGTCCATGTCGCCCCTGCGGGCCGTTGCCATGGGGCCCAAAATGCCACGAACGCTTCGCGGAAATCGGAATGCGATCGCCGTGGGTGACCTCCAGCAGTTTCAGGCGCGCGACCAGGGCGTCGCGTCCATTCTCGAAAGCATGTATACGTCGACAGCCGACAAGCAGCTCATGACGCAGGGAAAGGGAACCTTCGACGCGATGAAGCTCATCGAGTCCATCAATCGCACTCCCTACACCCCGGCCAACGGCGCGGTGTATGTCGGTGAATTCGGAAACGCCCTCAGGCAGATTGCGCGGCTGATCAAAGCAGAAGCGGGTCTGGAAGCCGCCTTCGCTGAAATCGGCGGGTGGGACCATCACGCGAACGAGAATGGACAACTGCCCGGACTGCTCAACCAGTACGGTAATTCGCTGGCGGCCTTCGCGCGGGATATGGGCGATCGGATGCAGGATATCGTGCTGGTCACGATGTCCGAATTCGGAAGGACAGCCGCTGAATCCGGGAACTACGGCACCGACCATGGCCACGGCAATGTGATGTTCGTTCTGGGCGGCCCGGTGAATGGCGGAAAGATTTTCGGTAGCTGGCCCGGCCTTCAGCCTGAACAGCTCTTTGAACGAAGAGATCTGGAGGTCACCACAGACTTTCGAGCTGTATTGAGCGAACTCGTTCGGGATCACATAGGACGGTCTCCCGAACAGGTGTTCCCAGGCTACAAACCCGGTGACCCACTGGGATTGCTCAAGGC
>DASTBJ010000555.1:0-2207 GCA_035712125.1 Terriglobia bacterium | reverse complement strand
GGGTTGAGCGCTCGCCAGAAGACTCTTCCGGCCAGGTATCTCTACGATGAGCTCGGCAGCGCACTGTTCCAGGCAATAACGCTTCTGCCGGAGTATGGTCTCACCCGCGCCGAGGAGCGCGTGCTGAACCGATGCGCGGATGATATCGCTCGCAGTCTCGCGCCCGTTGCGATGGTGGCGGAACTCGGCAGTGGCAGCGGTGAAAAAACGATGCGTTTGCTGAAAGCATTGTCCTGCCACCAACCGAATCTCGCGTATTACGCGATTGACGTTTCGGGTCGCTCCCTCGAGGAGTGTTGCCGCCAGGCTCAGACTATCCCCGGCATTCGAGCCAGGGCGCTCGAGGCTTCGTATCTGGAAGGGCTTGCTACTGTCCGCGACCGGCGTCCAACATCAGGTTCCCTGCTGCTGTTGTTTCTTGGAAGCAGCATTGGAAATTTCTCCGCCGATGAAGTCTCCGGCTTTCTGAAGCGTCTACGGCAAAACATGCGCCCTGGAGATGCATTTCTCCTGGGCACGGATTTGCTCAAACCAACTGACAAGCTGATTGCCGCCTACGACGATGTTGCCGGCGTGACCGCTGCCTTCAACCTGAATCTTCTGTCGAGAATTAACAGAGAGCTGCAGGCAGACTTCCAGGTGCGAAAGTTCAGGCACGAGGCACGTTGGAACCGCGAACACAAGCGCATTGAGATGCACCTCGTCTCCCTCGAACCGCAAACGGTCACGGTAGGAGCGATTGACTGCGAGGTGTTCTTCGACGCGGGTGAGTCCATCTGGACTGAGGCCAGCCAGAAGTTCACCGCGATGATGCTGGCGCAGCTGGCGCAAGAGACGGGCTTCGCAGTAACAGCTCAATGGATTGATGAGGAATGGCCGTTTGCGGAGAGCCTGTGGTTCGCAATCTGAAAGTTGCTACGAGAAAGGTCTAAGCATCGGAACCGGTGAGCGAACTAATGACAGCAATCAGCTCGCGGGGATCGACCGGTTTTGCCACATGAGTGTTGTACCCGGCCTGAAGGATGCGAATCCTATCCTCTGCTCTGGCAAAGGCGGTTAACGCGACTGCCGGAACCCGCCGGGTTCGCGTGCGAGATTCGAACAGTCTTATTTCGCGAATCAGCGTCAATCCGTCCTTGCCGGGCATGCCGATGTCACTCACCAGGACATCCGGATCGAACTGCTCCATGATCTGTAGCGCTTCGTCTGCCGACGCGACTGTCCTCACTTGCGCTTCCCGCCCCACAAGAATCCGCCGGGCGATCTCGGCGGAATTGTGGTCATCGTCGACGACCAGGACCTTTACATTCGTGAGGCGTCTGGGAGTCTTATCCGCAGGGACGCTTTCCGCAGGTTGCGAGGTCGAGGCGGCAGCCGGCAGGTGAACCTTGAATGTCGCACCTTTTCCTTCACCCTCGCTTTCAACACTCACCGTGCCGCCATGCAATTCCACGAGATGTTTGACGATTGCCAGGCCGAGACCCAGGCCGCTGTGCGCGCGCGTCGTGGAGTTGTCCGCCTGACGGAATCTATCAAAGACGAAAGGAAGGAATTTAGCGGGTATTCCCGCACCCGTGTCCATCACCGTAATGTCCACAAACCCTTCGACGCGCCGAACATCAATCATGACGGTTCCACCATTCGGCGTGAACTTAATCGCATTCGAAAGAAGGTTCCAGACCGTCTGTTGAAGGCGAGCTGGATCTCCTCTAACCGGTCCGGTGTCGGGTGAAAGGTGGCGGATAACCTGGATCATCTTGCCCTCTGCTGCTGGACGGAGGGTCTCAACGGCCGCTTCCACGAGAGGGCCGATTTCGATGACTTCAACCTCGAGTCGCAACTTCCCGGACACGATACGACTCACGTCGAGCAATTCATCGATCAGTAACGCCTGCCCGCGCGCGCCGCGCTCAATGGCATCCAGACCCTGCTTCCACGTTTCTGAGTCCGAGGACTGCTGCATGAGCTGCGTCCACCCCAGGATGACATTCAACGGCGTGCGTAGCTCGTGCGACACGGTCGAAAGAAACTCTTCTTTCAAACGTGTCGACCGCTCCGCTTCTGTCCGGGCATGCCGCTCGCTTTCGAGCAGATGCTCGCGCTCTTCATCCAGCTTCTTCCGCTCTTCCAGGGCTCGCGCAAGTTCGTGCGCGCGTTCTTCCAGTTGTTTTTCCAGTTGTCGGCGAGCATTGGTGTCTGTGTAAGCG
>DASTBJ010000554.1:0-3563 GCA_035712125.1 Terriglobia bacterium | reverse complement strand
CTAAAGGATACCACAGGTCGCACAAATCTGGCGGTAGCCTTCAGTACACGGTCGTGAAATGAATGGATTTACCGAGAGGTATCCATGTGGTTTCCATTGCCTGTCGAACGGCGACAAAAGCCAGGGCGCTTGGCGGTGTACTCAATGGCAAGTCGAGGCTCGCTGCGCCACTATCGTCGAGGTTCAGCCGCGCGGGCTCCATCACTTTGCCATCGATGGCGTAAAGAACCATCACTTCCGAGCCAGGGAGTTCCGCGATGTGCACGACATACGACACCCGACGGGGGTGGAATTCAACCGACGATACTTCCAAATGATAGTTGGTGGAACGGGCATGCGGCAGAAGCAACTCGGGCCATTGCTCTATAAATGCAGTGATATCGACGATACGGCCATCGATCCATTTCAGCGCGACGACTCTGCCCGCGTTCAAGTCTTCCGGGGAAATCGAAAAACCTTCGGTCACGTAATGCATCGTCAGCGATGGATCGTTGTATGCCAGTTGAAGCAGAACGCCGCCGTGCTCCCGGGGAGCCGACGGAGCATCTTCATTAAAGAGGACAACATGCGTACCGCTGGGAAGGGTCGGATACATTGAGCGGATGTCCCGGATAGTTGTCGCGGATACCCGCGCTCCCTGCCCGAGAAGTGCATGCTCGGCGCCAATCTTCCGCGCCATGGTTGCGTGGGCGGTCGTCCAAGTTGCAAGGACCCCGACGAGCGCGGCAATAGCAGTACGGGGGATTCTCCCATCAAGTTCGCCATAGGCCCAGTCGAGGATCGAGCCCATTGCCACCGCAAATCCCATGAGTGGCGCGAACAAGTAATACGGCAAGAAATGATTGACGAGGGCAAACGCGGGACGGCCGGTAGACAAAAACCACGTGACCCCCAACAGCAGGAAACGTCGTCGCCTTGTAAACAAAACGCAGACAACTCCAGCGTATGCCCCTGCCTGTAGAAGCTCCATGCCTAACAACATTTTTGGTCTGTCGATAATCCAGTGACCATGGACGCCCTGAGGAAATCCAAAAATCCAATTCAAGCTCATGCGAATGTTCCGCCAGATATGAGCTCCGGAGCCGAAGGCGTACTCTGAGGACATGTCGCGCGACCCGAAAAAGTCCTGGAAATTCAGGTTCCGGATGTGCAGATATCCGAACGCGAACAAAGCGTAGAGTCCGAGAATTCCGAAGAACGGAATTAACGAACGTCCTGTTGCGTGTTTTATGCCCGGGAGAAGAAACCATATCGCCAAAACAGTAAAGGGAAGGGCTACGGCCGTTTCCTTCGACAGGAGACTCCCGATAAACAGGGCAAGAGAACCTGCCAGGGCCGCAAATTGCCGAGTCCGGAGAAAGCGAACGTAGAGCAGAGCGGAACCGACATAAAAGAGCGTGAACAGCAGTTCCGGTGTGAAAGCCACGTCATAAGTTGGAAAGGTATGGATCAGATGGGGCGTGAACACCAGAACGGAAAGCCAGGCCACGCGCCGGCTCTCTGTCAGACTCTTTCCAAGAAGGTACACGGCAATCGTACAAGCGAAGAAAAGGAGGAAAGTAATGAGGCGATATGGAAGCGGATTGAATTCGAAAAATGGAAACAGGAGGGACTGCACCGTCCGTTGCGACAGGGGCCGGTACCACAGACCGGGATCGACCCGAAAAAAGCCCGACAGGAATTCCCAGAACGAGCGATAACGGTATTCCATCCACATCAGGGCATCGGCAATGAAGAAGTGCCGGGGATCATGGAAGAAAATCGCGATCTGGGCAGCGCCGAGCAGCATGAAAGGAACGACTGCTCTGACGAAAGAATTTCGGGCCGGAGACTCTGTCATCGTTGTTCAATGTAAATCACAAATGGATACGGGAACTCCCCTTAAACTCCCACGTGGAAAGTTCGGTTCCGACAGCGTAGCCTAGGACAAGGAGGCGGGGATGATTCCTTACAGAGACGAGAATCAGACTCAGCGCCCGGCCTTTATGACCGTGACGCTGATCGTCCTGAATGTTCTGGCGTGGCTCTTCATTCAGGGTGCGGGAAATCCCGAGATGCTCGCCACGTCGGTCTGTAACCAGGGACTCATTGCCGCTGAACTGACGCAGAGCGCGCCTCCCGGGACCCCTTTTCCGATGGACAGAAATCGTCTTTGTCTGACGGATCCCGGACCGCAGTACTTGAATCTGCTGACTTCGATGTTTTTGCATGGGTCCTGGTTTCATCTGCTTGGAAATATGTGGTTCTTTTGGATCTTTGGAAACAACATTGAGGACTCGATGGGACACGCGCGCTTCGTGGTGTTCTATTTGCTCTCCGGTCTTGCGGCTGCGCTGACGCAGGTCCTGATGAATCCTGATTCGCTGGTGCCTATGGTAGGGGCATCCGGCGCGATCAGTGGCGTCATGGGCGGCTACCTTATCCTCTATCCTCGCGTACGGGTTTTTGCGCTGGTGCCGCTCGTTTTCATCATGACTACTGTCGCGCTGCCCGCATGGGCCATGCTTGGCTACTGGATGTTGCTTCAGTTCTTCGGCGTGCTGGATTCGTTTGGCCGGGAGGGCGGGGGCGTCGCCTTCTGGGCACATGTGGGAGGCTTTGTCGCCGGAGTGATCCTTATCAAACTCTTTGCGCGGCCGGACTATATCGCAGCCCACAAGGGACACTGGCGGCCGCAGCGGCTGGGATGGAATTCCTCAGGCCGGGAGTGGTGAAACCAATCGCTTGAGCTCTTCCCCCAGTACTGCGTCTCGCGCGAAATCGTTCGCAGCCTTTGTTGCAGGCGGGATCCTGCTAAGCAGACTTTCAGGGTTTGTTCGTCTGTGGGTTTTTAACCGTTTCTTCGGACTCAGCGCGGAGGCCGATGCCTTCAATCAGGGCTTTCGCATCCCCAACCTTCTTCAGAATCTTTTTGGCGAAGGCGCGCTGTCGGCCTCATTCATTCCGGTCTATTCTGGGCTTGTTGCCGGCGGCGACCGGCGAGAGGCGGATCGAGTCGCCGGAGCTGTCGCATCCATCCTCTGCCTGCTGGTCGCTCTAATTGTCCTTGTCGGTGTTTTTGCAACACCACTGCTTATTACCTTGATCGCGCCCGGGTTCACGGGGGCAAAGCGGGAATTGACGATCCAGATCGTTCGTGTGCTGTTTCCGGGCGCAGGGCTGCTGGTCCTGTCTGCCTGGTGTCTGGGTATTCTGAACAGCCACTACAAGTTTTTGCTCTCTTACACCGCGCCTGTTCTCTGGAATGCGGCGATGATCGTCACGCTGATTATTTACGGAGGTGCGGAGTTGCCGCGGCTTGCATTAATCCTCGCATGGGGATCGGTTGCAGGAAGCGCCCTGCAGCTGTTGGTGCAACTACCCGTGGTGCTGCGCCTGGCTCCCGACTTGAAGTTCGCGCTGAATGTGGCTTCCGTGCACGTTCGCGGAGTTCTTCGGAACTTTGTGCCGGCCTTTGTGAGTCGAGGTGTTGTGCAGCTGAGCGCCTATATCGATTCCATTCTTTCGAGCTATCTTCCGACGGGCGCCGTCAGCGGTCTGCTGAATGCTCAGGCGCTCTATCT
>DASTBJ010000553.1:0-7108 GCA_035712125.1 Terriglobia bacterium | reverse complement strand
ACGTTGATGACGATCCGCCCGCCGCGGTTCCTCGCCGCCAGCGCCGCTCCGACGGAGGCCGGCGCACCGTAACCCATTCCGCCGGCATCCTGACCACCGAGATAGCTGTAAGGTTTGTTGTGATCCCAGAGACGCGTGTGATGGCCGCCGGAGAAGTTGCTGGGAGAAGACAGGCACCAGTCTTCGTTCATGATCAATGGCCACAGCTCGGCGTAAATACGAGCCGTGCTGACGGGGCTGCCGTCCCAGCCGGCGCGCGACGTTTCCACGGCCTGTCGAATCGCTTCCATCCGCGCGGCCTGATTCGCTGCCGCATGTTTGGCCATGCGTTCTGTGACAAGTCTGCGTTTGTCTGCCGTCATCAATCGTTTGACTTCTTCAACAATGGCCGGAAGGCTGGCTTCGGCGTCTGCCGTGATGGCATTCGCGCCCCCACCACCGCCGCCGCGTCCGCCACGTCCACCGCCAGCACCCTGGATTCCGTTGAATCCCACTTTCATGACGTCACGCTGTTCTGTGATGGTCGAGAGCGTCGGCCCGGTAATGGAGGCCTGGGCACCGCCGGTTTCGAGTCCAAGTGTGTAGTCGTAGTTGGTGTCGGCGCCGGGGCCCTGCAGAGGATGACGCTGCGGGAAGCTCATCGGTCCGTTTGTTGCCGTCGTGCTGGTGGTTGCTCCGAGAAGTTCCGCAAGTTCGATGGCGAGCTTTACCCCCTGCGGTGTTCGAAGACGCCCCACCGCAATACGTGGATTCTGCGCGTTGACGAGGCCTTGAGCGATTTCGCGGACGCGTGTGACGTCGACCATCGGGAACTGGGGCGGCCGGTACGCGGGAACGGCGAGATTGCCCGCTTCTTCCTTTTGTAATTCGGCATCGAGCACAACGAGAACGGGACCCATCGGCGGAGTGATCGCCTGACGATAGGCTTCCTGAAGCGTGGTCAGGGACTCCGCCAGCGTTTTGGGCTGAGCGTCCCATTTCGTAAAACTCCGCACCATCGCGGCGATATCTGCAGCGCCATGCTGTGCCACAAGAGGAGGATTATCGCGGCCGGCAATCATCAGGATCGGCACTCGGCCGTGATAAGCCTGGTAAATCGACATGGCCGCGTGTTGCACGCCGATCGTGCCGTGCAGGAGGGCGACCATCGGCTTTCCTTCCGCTTTTGCATAACCGTGACCGAATGTCACCGAAGACTCTTCGTGAAGAGCCGTAATCCACTCCGGCATCGTGTTGCTCGGATTACCGTAGTTGATGACCGACTCCTGCAGGCCTTCAAAGGTCGAGCCCGGATTTGCCGCGGCAAACTCGACACCCATATCCTTCAGCACCTGCACCATCAGGTCCGACCCGGCACGATTCACGGCGCGTACGGTAGCTGGAGGACGGACATTTCCGGCATCGCGTGACAGTTGTTCCGCAGTCGGTGCCGGCGCGCCCGTTGCCTGTCCACCAGCGCCCTGACCCTGTGCGGCCTGCGCCGCTTCCAGTTCCGTTGCCGGAAGCTTTGCAACTAGTGCTGTTGCCCCGGCCGCCGCGCCAGCCGCCGCTCCCTTTAGGAACCCGCGCCGATTTACGGATGTCTTCGTGGTTTTGGCCATGGTGTAGGTCCTCCCCGCGTCGTGTCAGTCGCCGTTAATCTAAGGAATAACGCCTGCAGTATTTTTTAAATGCAGTTTTGAGGTCAAGGTTATTCAAGGCGAACACTCGACGCGCTTGACGGTTAAATTTCAAAATTTTCATGGAAGTCCCCACGCCACGAATTCCGCTCCATGTTCCGCGGATCCAATCGCCACCACGATATACTGCCGCCCGTTATGCATGTAGGTCATCGGGGCACCGGTCGTTCCTGCCGGCAGTTCGGTCTCCCAGATCACTGCTCCAGTGGCCTTGTCGTAGGCGCGGAACTTTTTGCCGCCCCCGCCAGGAGGAGTTCTGACGTTGATCGGGTCACCCTCTCCAATGAAAAGGAGTGTCTTCGTCACGAGGGGCGAGGCGCGTCCCGGCTGGCCGAGTGGAGGCAAGTTGAGATGCCTGATCGCAGGATGATCACGAGGTCCATCGCCGTTGGGTTTCATCCAGACATGATTGCCCGTACTCAGACTGATCGCCGTTATCCGCCCATACGGAGGCTTGAAGAGCGGCAGCCCCCGCGGCCCTACAATGAAATCTCTTGTGCCGCGCGTGTATCGAAGGTTGGTGCGAGCCGGATCGCCGGGAAGCAGATCCGCGGCAAACGTCCCCGTAACGGACGGTACGTATAAGATTCCCGTCTCCGGATCCCACGCGGCGCCATTCCAGTCCGCACCGCCGACGGAACCGGGCAATTGGAGTGTGCCCCTGGTGTCATTGGGTCCTTCCCCTTTGATTGACGGCGGCGTAAACAGCGGACCGATGACGTATCGCTTCGTGATTTCGACCGCTTCAGCTCGAAGCTCGGGCGTGAAATCGATCAGGTCGTCAGGGGATACACCCTGGCGATCGAACGGAGCGGGTTTGGTTGGAAACGGCTGCGTCGGCGATGTCCGTTCGCCAGGTGTGGTGGATGGCGGAACCGGCCGTTCCTCAATCGGCCATACCGGTTGGCCCGTGACGCGATCCAAAACGAACACAAAACCCTGCTTGGTGACCTGAGCGACAGCCTTAATGGGTTTGCCGTTAACGGTAATGTCGACGAGGATCGGAGCAGCCGGCAAATCGTAATCCCACAAATCGTGATGCACGGTCTGGAAGTGCCACACCCGCTCCCCAGTCTCGGCCTTGATGCACACCAAACTGTCGCTGAAGAGGTTGTCGCCAGGCCGGTGGCCGCCGTACATGTCGCTTGTTGGAGAGGTAAGCGGCAAATAAACGTAACCCAGTTCCTCGTCGGCGCTCAGGTTCGACCAGGCATTCGCCGCGCCGACGCCTTGCCAGGACAGGTTTTCCCATGTGTCGGCTCCGAACTCGCCTTCCTGGGGAATGACTTTAAAAGTCCACCGCAGCTTGCCGGTCTTGACATCGAAGCCACGGACGTTGCCTGGCGTTCCTTCCTTGACGTTCGGGTTGTCCGCAATGGACGAACCAATAACGACGACGTCGCGAATCACAAGCGGCGCGGACGTAAAGTTGAACGGCTGAGGCTGCGGGCCGAGATCCATTCGAAGATCGACTCTGCCCCCGTTGCCAAAGCCGCGAATCAGTTCTCCCGTTCTCGGATCCATCGCGACCAGATACGGCGACCGAACAGCCAGGATCTGTTCATTGATGCCGCTCCGCCAGTACGCAACGCCGCGCGTGGCTGTGCCGCCCAGCACCGGCCCCTCCGGTGACTCTTGCACCCAAAGCGTTTTACCGCTCGCCGGATCGAACGCCTCGACGATGCCGATGCCGTTCGAAGCGTAAAGCACGCCGTTGATCATCAACGGTGTTGAACGGAATAAATTGGGAAAACTCAGACTCGGCTGCTGTTTGCGGAATTCATCCGCGACGGCCGGACGCCGCCAAACGATGCGCAGGCTTTTGACGTTGTTCCTATTGATGCGGTCGAGCGGCGCATACTTCGTGCTGCCCTTGTCGCCGCTATGATTCGGCCACTGGTCTCCGGCCGGTCCTCGCTGAGCTTGCGCGGTGACGTTTAGAGTAAGCAAAACTGTCCACAACAAACCGTTCCGTACGCGGTGTCGCATAGGACCCTCGGGCGCAGATTATTCGCGCGCCTACATGAGCAAGTCAAGGAACCGAACTTGGGATCTGTAGCGGCGGTCCAGGGCTGTGAATAAAACAAGAAGTTCACCGCACTTGTCACTGCCGAGACGAAACTCTTTTGGGAAACGCGTTCCGTTTGAGTAAGCTTTTAGCCAAGACAAGCTCAGGGAGGTAACGATGCGTTCACGATTCTCACTCCTGGTCATCAGCGCGATTAGCGTGGCCGCTCTTCTGGCGCTTCCGGCCTCGGCTCATCACGGTTTTGGAGGAAACACTCAGGAGCTTGTAGTCACCGGTACGGTCGTAACCAAACTCAGTCTGGCGGGACCGCACGCGACGATGCAGGTTCGGGACGCGAAAGGTCAGGTTTGGGATGTCACGATGGCTCCAGCTCCCCGTACTTCGGCCACGGGCCTGAAGGAAGGTCTCATTCCGGTCGGAGCTGAAGTGAGACTGGAGGGCCTGCGCAACAACGATCCCAAGCGTTTTGAAATCAAGACGCGACGCCTGGTCTGGAACGGCCGCAACTTCGACGTATATCCCACTTCCACGTCACAACGGTGAGTGCGGCGCTGACGCCTAAACCGGAACCATCGCCGACAGGCAGAGAACAGAATGCCCGAATTGCTGGCCTGGCTTGAAGGTTCCGCCTTCGGCCAGTTCGTGCGCGGGTCGGGCGTGTGGGTCTACAGCATCATCAATCTGGCGCATGTTTTCGGTTTGAGCACGCTCTTCGGCTCTGTTCTCGTGCTTGATCTGCGGCTGCTGGGTTTCTGGAAACACATCTCCATCGCAGCGATCGCCAGGCCCACCGTGCCGCTGGCAGCGACGGGTTTTGCTGCGGCCGCCGTTAGCGGCTTTTGCATGCTGGCCGTAAACGGATCGGAATACGCCGGCAATCCCTTTCTTTACGTCAAATTTCCGGCCATCGCATTCGGGATTGTCAATGTGGCCGTTCTCCAGTTCCTGCCGGCCTGGAAGGCAAGGGCGACACGGGAGCTTACGCCCCGGGAGCGAGGACAGTTAGCGTTAGCAGGCGCAATATCTCTTCTGTGCTGGATGACCGCGATCACCGCGGGGCGCATGATCGCCTATTGGTAGGCGCTACTTTGGAGCCGGGCGAACACACAACACCTGCCCGTCGGTAAAGTTCATGGCGCTGTAATAGCGGACGCCGCCACTGTCGAAATAGAGGCCCCACGCGTACCGTGACGGTTCAAACAGCCGTCGCTTATCCCCGTCCTCCGCCAGGACGGTCGAACTCCACAGACAACAGGACTTCAACTGAAGCGGGCTCTTGATGTGAAAAGGCGGCGTCGCCTTCGGGTCGTACACGGATACCAGTTCCTCGATCGTGGGCAGTCGCCAGTCGGCGTAGCCTCCCAGCTTCACACCCTGACAATATTTATTGGCGCTCTCCCAATTCACATTCTGTCCGTTGGGTTCAGTGGTCCACATGAGGCTGCCGATCACGACCGTTCCCTTAGCAGAGTCCTGGGCCAGGAACGAGACAGCCGGAATTGCAAACGTTGCCAGCAGGGCAGCCAGAAGCAGCGTATGGCGATTGGGCATGACAGGAAGATAGGCGAAACAAGCAGGGCATGCAAATCGAAATTGAAGCAGGGGCTGCGCGAGCGCCCCTGCAGGGCTCTCAATTCCTCACGCCGTTTCTGTCTCATCTCGGCCTTGCCCGTGCGGATAACGGCTATACTGCTCCTCCCCCCAAGCTCATCGCGACCTGCCAGTCCGGTTATTTGCTGGCGAACTTGTCTGCTTGCAGGCGGCGTCCGACCGCAACGAGTATGAGCACGAGATTGGTGAGCGCAAATGTGGACAGCTCGGGCACGGCGCTGACATTGAAAGCGAGTGAATAGTTAGCGGTAGTAGTGTTTGCTTCCTGGAGCCAGAAACTGTAGTCCCCGGGGGAGAGTGGTGCTGTGAAGCCGATCACCGGCGCCGGGATCGTCTGGCTGGCCATCGTCGGGAACAGGTTGCTTCCGATCAGGCCGGGAGTAAGGTGCACCCAACCAAGTAGCCTCGGCGGAATGGTGGCGGGTGGATCAGTGGACGGAACTGTGAAAGGCGTACCAGCCATCATTCCTAAGAACGTGAGGTTCGCTCCGAAATAGTCCGATAGAATAATGGAATCCAGCAGCCGGCCGGCGGGTATGGTAACAGTGAAGTAGTCGAAGTCGCGTCCCGTAGCACCGGGTCCGGGGGTTATGCTGGTTCCCGTGATGCTGTTTAGTCCGAGGTCTGCGACGAGCAGGGTGGGGTTGAGCGGGTCGTTGGACAGATCCCCGTTGACAGATTCGACATAAATGAAGTTCGCGTTAGCCGGTGAAGGTGCCAGCGCCACAGCGGCGATTGCCAGGGCAAGGAGACGTGAGGCAAGACGCAGGTTCATACATCCTCCTGAGGTTCCGTTTGAAGCCTTCCATACTCTGTCCAGTAACTTGCGGTAGCCAGCCGATATTGTGATGTTGTGATTGTCAAACGTTGCGTGTTTGCGCGGGTGCATGTCAATAGATTTGTCCTGGTTGATACCACAAGAAATAATGGTCGTGATAGAGCCAACCAAATTTGGAGACGGCAGACATGAAAGCGCGGACTTCCGAGGTGGTGCGCCTGTTCCCGACTTTCGTCTGGAAGAGTCAGCTCGACCCGGCGACCTACAAGGCGATCAATCAGACGATCCAGGCGCACCTTCCCGGATGGCACGGAACAGGCACCGCCGGCGCCTGGCAGTCGGGTCACGGACTGCACAAGCTCGATGCTCTGCGGGCGCTGGTCGCGCACATCGATGGTCCGGTGCGCAGCGTGCTCGATTTCCTGAAGATCACCGCAAGCGAGTATGAAATCACAGGATGCTGGGCGAATACCCTCGAACCGGGTACCACGCATGCAATACACAGTCATCCAAACAATTTCCTGAGTGGCGTCTATTACGTGCAGATCCAGCCAGGCGCGGACAGTATCAGTTTCCACGACCCGCGGCCACAGACCAGCATCATCCGCCCGCCCGTCACCGAGTTGACTGCATACAACACCGATCAAGTGGTGGTGTCGGTCGCGGAGGGCATGCTACTGCTGTTCCCGGCGTGGCTGCCGCACTCGGTCAGCGCGAACTGCAGCGACCGGCAGCGAATCAGCATCAGCTTCAACGTGATGTTCGCCGAATACGAAAAGAGAATGAGCCCGCCGCTTTGGGGCTACCCGTGAGCGCTCAGTTTCCGTGAACTTCACCGCCGTGAAAGGAATCTAGCCAGGGTACGCGTTTTTTGCGTACCCCTGGGAAGCATACATCCTATGACTCGCACCCTGAAAAAGGTGCGAGGAGCCCTTGCACGCCTTCAGCGTGCGAATCTTTGCTACTTCTCAGCCTGGGGTTTCGCTGCGCTCAACCCCCGGCTAAACTCCT
>DASTBJ010000552.1:0-5550 GCA_035712125.1 Terriglobia bacterium | reverse complement strand
GAGGGGATTTGCGTCAAGCACGATGAAGTCCGCGCTCTTGTTCGCTGCGATGGTGCCCGCGTCGGCAATCTTCAGGAGGTCTGCCGCGTTGCCTGTGGAGGCGGTGATCACCTGCGCCGGTGTCATACCGGAAGCGACCATATCTTCCATCTCCAGGTGATGTGCCCAGGCAACATTCCCATCGGTGCCAAGGGCAATTCGAACCCCGGCGGCAACCAGTTTGGCAAGATTGCGCGACTGAATGCCGAACGTTTGTTGAACCGCAGGGCGATCTGTCGCGTTGGCCTGCAGCGTCTTCAACTCCGCAGCGGGAACGGAGTCCGCGAGCCAGCTGAGGTCATTAGCGACGCCCCGGTCCGGAAGGTTCGGCACAACGACCACCTGCGGCCTCTGCTTCATCAAGCTGAGAAACTCCTCATCGATGTCTCTGTCCCGCACGCCGTGCGCGAATGCATCAATACCGGCGCGCAGAAGTCCCTTCGCATCTTCCAGAGTGAAGATATGCGCGGTAACCCGAAGCCCGTTCTTATGCGCTTCATCGATGATGGCGCCGTAGAGATCCGGCGTGAGCTTCTTATACATTCCGTTTCGATCGTCGACCCAGATTTTCACCAGATCGACCTTCTTAACGGCAAGCTCCTGCACGGCCTTTCGTCCTTCAGCAACGCTTGTGATCCAGTAGGGCGCCTCGGTCCGGCCAGGCTCGGGCATCGTGATTCCTCGACCCGCAGTTCGGAACCGCGCGGCATTGGGAATCGTCTCGGCGCGGACCTGAAACGCAACATCCGTATTGTCCTGGCCGAGACTCATGGCGGCGCCGACGCCGTAATATGCCTTGCGCTGCAACTGATCGACGAGCGCCTCCCGGGTTGCCGCCAGATGGGTGTGCGTATCGACAATCGCCGGCATGACCGTCTTGCCGCGCAAGTCCACCCGCCGCGCGCCCGCCGGCGCCTGTAACTGCCCGGCTCGTCCCACCTGCGTGAATCGTGTGCCGTTCACGATAAACGCGGAGTTCTCAATGGGAGCGCTGCCATCCCCGACGATCAGCCGGGCTCCCTCATAAATTGTGACCGTCGCAGGCGCCTGCGCTTCAAGCGGTGCAGTTGAAGGGATGAGGGTAACGAACACCGATGCCAGCGCAATCAAGAGAAGACTCAAACCGTATCGACGTACCTTCATTCGTCGCATGATCGTTTCCTTCCGCGTACGCAAAATGTTTGAAGTATGTGCAAAACCGTCCTTGCCGACGGACTTTGAATCGCCAACAACTCTCTGTCAAGCACTTCTCCTCACTGACCGCCGGCCGGCGCCGGCTTCGACAAGTACTCCTTGGATTGTTCGGCGCTCTTGAGCGGCGTGACCTTGTCCGGATCGATACGAATCATCAGGTAGTCGATGTGATCCTCGATCTTCGTGAACCAGTGGCCCGTACCGGCAGGAATCACGACAACGTCCCCGGCCTTAATGTTGTAGGCAACGCCGTTCCGAATATCGGACCCATTATTACCGGGACCATTAAACTCGACGACCGTCCTCAACGTGGAAGGCCGCCTCTGTCGGTTCACGATGTCCGGACCGAGAACCAGCGTCGCCGATCCATCGATGACGTGATAGACCTCGCTGACGTGATCGTGTTCGGCGACGGAGTTCGGTGCCGGCGCATCCAGCTTGCCCCGGTGGACCATTCCTATCGCCACGTGCGCCTTGCCGATCTCGACGTCTCGCACCTGCTGGTCGGTCAATCGCTCCGCAATCGCCTTCCGGGTATACGCCTGCAGTTCTTCTGCGGGAATGTAGTAGCCCGGGCACATGCTGCACGTTGGCTGCGGATCCGTCGGGTTAATCTTCGTTTGAGCCATCAGCGCGGCCGCGATACAGACCGCGATCGTCAGTCCTGTCAGGATGTATTTCATCGCTCTCCTTATCGCGCTGGCCACGGAACGCCCTGATTGGTTTTTGTTACCGGGCCTACGCCTTTATACAGAAAACGCTGGACTCGGGCGCCGGTGTAGGTTTCGGTCGCATAGAGATTCCCGCGTGAATCGGTATCCAGATTGTGAACGCCGAAGAACTGTCCAGGCTGCCTGCCTCCGTCGCCGAACGTTGTCAGGACCTCGAGAGTTTCGCGACGGACAATGCTGATCTTTTCGTCGACACCGTTGGCGATGTACATGTAGGTTTGCTGAGGATCTCGGGAGAACGTCATGTCCCACACGGAGCCGGATCTCAGCGTGTTCTTGTCGAAGAAGGCTTCTTTAACAAAGGCGCCATCGGTCCGGAAAACCTGAACACGATTGTTGACACGGTCGCACACGTAAACCAGCCGGTCTCTCGAAACGTTCGCGCAATGTACGGTATTGAAATGCTTCGATGGCGGCGCCGCCGGAGTGTATGCCGGGACCTGAGCATCGTCGGGCTTGCTTCCATACGCCCCCCAATGACGTTTGTATTTGCCGGTCTCGCGGTCCAGCACTACCACCCGGCGGTTGCCGTATCCATCCGCGATATAGACTTCGCTCGCAAGAGGATCCTCAAAAATTTTCGCCGGCCTCCAGAAGTTCACCAGATCGTTGCTTCCGTTATGGATGCCCTGCTTGCCCATCTGCAGAATGAACTTTCCGGCCTTATTGAACTTGAGAATCTGCGTGTCGTTGTTGCCGTTTCCGCCGATCCAGACGTCGCCTCTGGAATCGACCGTGATGCCATGGTTGCTCTCCGGCCATTCATACCCCGCACCTGGCCCGCCCCAGGAGCTCACGAGATTTCCTGCCGCGTCGAATTCCAGAACAGGCGGCGCGACCTTACAGCAGACCCCGATAGGCGGGTTGAATTCCGCTGCCTTGAAGTTGTCTTCGACTGTTGATGGCCGGTGAATGATCCAAACGTGGTCCTGCGCATCGACAGACAACCCGATAGTTGACCCAAGCACCCAGTGATTCGGCAATGGCTTTGGCCAGAAAGGATCGACTTCAAAAGCAGGTGCCTGGGCCGCGGCGCCGCGGTTCTGTGCGGCGAGCACCTGCATCGCAACAATGACGATAAACAATAAACCCACGACGACCAAACGGCTGTGGACGCTCCTGAGTCTCATCGATGCCTCCAGAAAAGTTTGTGTTGGCTTGATTATCGTGGTCAGCGAGAGTTGTCAAAAGGAAAGCGACTTGCCCTCTACCCTAGGCTTCAATCGTATATGGGGGCGAAAAGTCCGGAACACCCGCCTGACGGCTGGCAATCCAGCGAAGTACATAAACGCGTTTGGGATCCGTAAGGCCGCGCGTGAACAGGTTTGGAACCACTTCCAGAATGGCGTGCGCGGCCTGGTCCCGAAAATAGTCCAGGTCCACCTCAATGCCGACCAGCCCATTGGGCGCATCATCGTCTTCATGAAACGTCAGCTGCACATTCGCCTCTCCAAACGCCAGCTGCTTGAAACTGCTGGTCGCGCCGGGGTGAAAGATTCCAGGCCCGACTTCCGGAGCGAACGCGCCCTGCGCCGCCGCGACCTCAACCTGCTCGACGAGCTCACTATCTGCCAGGCCGAAGAGCCGATCCTGCTGCATGCTCGCATCCCAGTTCAGCTGGCGCATGTACGATAGCGCCGTGCCCGTGGAAAGATGGATCTGCCCAAGCGCAGTGACGATATTCCATAATCCGGCGCCAACATTGGGCTCCCGTTTCAACAGGCTGCCGTACCGGCGCTTCGCTGCGGCCTCGCTCGGCGCATCGCTCATGAACAATTCCAATACCTCCGGATTTTCCTCCTTCAACTTGCTCCAGGTCGCGCGGGTGAACTTCGGCCTGCCGCCCTTCGGCAGCAACATCAGGAATACCGGACGCAGCGTGTTCGCCGCGACCTTCACCGGAAAGAATCCCGCCTGGACAAATCCGTCGACACTGGCGAGCACGGTGTAGAAGTCGCGGGTGTTGTCAAAGGTCGGAACCTTGATGTCGATGGTCGGCCCGGGCAAAAATTCCGAAAGAACCTGCTGCTTGTCGCCATCGATCACACGAACGAGTATGTCGCGCATCATGGGTTTTCTTGCGCCGTCCACTACCTGAAGGAGAATCCGTCCTGTGTTAGCCATGCCTGTCTAGTCGAACAGCTCTTGAATCAGCGAATTTGCAAAGACTCCGCTGGGATCCCACTCCCTTCGAAGATCGGCAAATTGCTGGAACGTGTCCGGATACATGCCGCGTATCTCGTCGCGCGTCATGGTGAAGTGCTTTCCCCAGTGAGGCCGTCCTCCCAGGCTTTTCATGAGAGGTTCAAACCGCTGAAAGACTTCGTTGGCGTTGTCCTGTGTATTGGCGCCGATATAACACACATCACGCCCTCGCGCTGGACTGAGCAGTGAGTTGTCGCTTGCGGCAAATCGAACTTCAACGGGAAGCGTTGTGTTGAACTCGGCTTCGTCCATGAACTGCTTGAATCGAACCAGCGCCTCGCGCGTCCTGTCTACCGGGATCGCGTATTCGCACTCGCGATGCAGGATGGGAATCAGCGGCAGCGTCAGTGCGCCGAGGTAGTTGCCCGTGTAGCGCGAAAGCAGGACCTGGTCCTTCGGATCTTTCGCGAGCGCTGCGAGCGCGCTGAACATAACATTGATGTCCAGGGGCAAAGCGGAATGGGAAAGAACGTTCGACTGCTCCTCGGTCAGATCGTCGAAGTCGTCGAGCATGCCGCGCGGCGTACCCGGCGGATTCATGGTTGAAATGACGATGTTATGTTTGATCCCGAACAGCGGTTTCGGAAACCACCAGATACGGACACGCTCATTTTCAGCGTTCAGCGTATCGATCCTGTCGATGATGTCTTCAAACCTGCACCAGTAAGCGCTGAACTCGAGATCGTAGTTCTGGACGCACTGCACGGTGACTTCGGTAATGATTCCCAGTGCGCCGACATTTACCCTCACCGCATTAAGAAGCGCCATCTCATTGTCGGTAATTTCTTTAACCTCTCCGGTTCCCGTAACGATCTTTATACGGACGATCTGCGTCGCCAGGTTTCCAAGGCGCAGCCCTGTGCCATGCGTGCCGGTCGAGATCGCACCTGCGATGGATTGCTCCATGATCGAACCGGTGTTGCGTAACGCCAGATTGTTCAGTGAAAGCGCGCGAACAAGGTCCTTGATCCGGATTCCGGCCTGGACCGTGTACTTCTTGTTGAGAATATCGGCGATAAGAGGCTTGTTCAGCTTATCGAGATTTACGAGGTTGTCGCTGGTGACCGTGAATTGAGACCAGGAGTGCGACCTTTCTGCCCCCTGTATGCGTACTCTTTCGCCGGCGCTCCTGGCGGCACGCACGATATCGACAACGTCCTGTTCGGTTGTCGGTTCGCAAAAGCGCTTTGGCTTGAACTTGATTGTTTTCGCCCAGTTCTCAAACGTGTGGTTTTCGGTGCACTTGATCATTGTTTACCTCACCCGCAGGCAGAACATTGACGATATCCGGCTCCGAGAAATTTGCGGATTATCCTACTATGAGGCCCCGACCTTGCTATGCGTTTCGTCGAGCGAAGACGCGACGAAAATCGGGCCAGTC
>DASTBJ010000551.1:0-4451 GCA_035712125.1 Terriglobia bacterium | reverse complement strand
GGGCAGCCCCGGCTCGTAGATAGGAATGACCCCTTCCTTCAGTTTTGCGACCTTCTCCGCGTTGTTGTCCACACAGATGACATCGTTTCCACCTTCTGCAAAGCAACTCCCCGCTACCAGTCCTACGTAGCCCGTTCCGATCACTGCAATATTCATGCGTTACCCTTGATTAATATTCCATTCGTGCGACTGCTTCCTCGACCAGCAGTTGCGGTTCCGTCACTCGCTGAACTTCTTCCAGCGTTACGCCGTCGTGCAGTTCTCTCAGGACCAGTCCGCGGTCCGTAACGTCAATCAAGCATAACTCGGTGACAATCGTGTCAACGACTTCCGTGCCCGTCAGGGGTAACGTGCAACGCCGAAGGATCTTTGCCCTGCCTTCCTTCGTTGCATGTTCCATGGCTATGATTACGCGTTTGGCGCCGGCAACAAGGTCCATGGCACCACCCATACCCTTAACCATCTTGCCGGGTATCATCCAGTTAGCCAGATTGCCTCTTTCGTCGACCTCCATCGCTCCCAGCACTGTGAGGTCGACATGGCCGCCGCGAATCATGCCAAAGGAATCCGCACTTGAAAAAAATGCGGCGCCCGGGATTGTTGTGATGGTTTCCTTGCCGGCATTGATCAAGTCCGGGTCTTCCTCACCTTCTATCGGAAATGGGCCGATGCCCAGCAATCCATTTTCGGATTGAAGCAGGACGTCGACGCCTTTCGGGATGTAATTCGCACTTAACGTGGGGATGCCGATTCCCAGATTCACGGTATAGCCGTCTTTCAGCTCGCGCGCCACCCGACGGGCAATGATTTCACGCTTGGAGAGTGAACTCATGGAATGGCCTTTCTTACCGTGCGCTTTTCGATCCGCTTTTCATATTGCGGCCCCTGCAATATGCGTTTGATAAAAATCGACGGTGTATGCACTGCATCCGGATCGATATCTCCCGGTTGAACCAGTTGCTCGACTTCGGCGATCGCCACACGTCCTGCAGTAGCCATCATCGGGTTGAAGTTGCGTGCCGTCTTTCGATAGACAAGGTTGCCCAGCGTGTCGCCTTTCCAGGCCTTGATAAACGCAAAGTCCGCGGTCAGTCCACGCTCCATGACATACATTCGGCCATTGAACTCGCGGATTTCCTTTCCTTCCGCAATCAGGGTCCCATAGCCTGTCGGCGTGTAGAATGCCGGGATGCCGGCTCCCCCGGCGCGAATCCTTTCGGAAAATGTTCCCTGTGGGTTCAGTTCGAGTTCGATCTTGCCTTCAATTGCCAGCTGCTCGAGCAGATGGTTTTCCCCGACATAAGTCGCCACGATTTTCCGAATCTGCTGAGCCTGGAGTAGCTGCCCGACACCGAATCCGTCGACGCCAGCGTTATTGCTGATTATGGTGAGGTCCTTTGTGCCCTTGCGATGCAGTGCGGTAATCAAATTCTCAGGAATGCCGCAAAGTCCAAAACCGCCGACCATGATTGTTGCACCATCGTGAACATCGGCAACCGCATCCGCCGCATTCTGAAAAACCTTATTCATGTCTCACTCCCGACACAATTCGGTTTGCTCTTTCGAAAATGTTCTCGATCTCCCGGAAGTCTCGATTTTCCAGCGCGCTAAGCAGAGACTGCAGGCGTACAACAAACGAACGAAGCTCTTCAGGCAGAGACTCCGATGTTTCAAGAATGTCCCGCCACACGTGAAACGGACTTGCGGCAAGCCGCGTGACGGATTTCCACCCGGGCCCCGCTAGTTCGGTGCTCTCCGTTGTTTGATTGGCGATCAGAGTCGACAGGATCTGGGGCAGGTGGCTAAGTTGAGCGACAAGCTTGTCGTGACGATCGGCGTCGATAACCACGGGTTGCGCGCCGATCGAGCGAAGAACGGACTCGATTCTCCCCTGCGCCTCCGGGGGCGTCGTGGCCACCGGACAAAGAAAAAACATTTCTCCCTGGAACAACTCCGCCGACGCTGCTTCCGGCCCGGCACGTTCCGACCCCGTCATCGGATGACCGCCGAGAAATGGAAGCTGGCGGTCTTCGGCTTTGCGGCAGATTGCTACCTTCGTGCTTCCCACATCGAGGATCAGCTGTGCCTGGGCGAGGGGTTGATCGAGCCACTGAAGGATGGCGCCGACAGGTGTCGACAGGATAATCATGTCCGCTGTCGCCGGTGCGGATTCCGGCTCGACGGCACCGAGCCGCCGGGATCGTTCCAGAACCTCTGAGGAATCGACACCGAAAACACGAACACCTGGAAGGTGCTTCTTCAGCGCAAGGCCGAGTGAGCTACCGATGAGTCCCGTTCCATACACGATGACGGAACGAGGAAAGGATCCTTTTGTCATTTGTTTTCGATTCGCCGGCACTCGTCGATGATGCGTTCGAAAATACGGCGTAGCGCGTCGTCGTCCAGCGGACCTTTGTTTTCGCCGAGGATGTTTCGAATGATCTGTCGCTCGCGTTCGGGATCGAAAACATCGATGTTCCGGGCGTTCTTGATTTTGCCGACCTCGAGTGCGCACCTGGCGCGCTCACTCAGAAGTTCCACGAGTTTCCGGTCCAGAGCGTCAATTTTCGCTCGCCAGTCTTCGATCGTCATGCGGCTGTGCCCTTCAACCAGCGCGTAAATTCAGCGATCTTTTCCGTCAGCTTTCCATTCTTCGCATGTTGCTCGATTTCCCGCACGAGGGCGCTGCCAACAACCGCGCCGTCGGCTTCCTGCCACACGGCCTGAACGTGTTCCGGCCGTGATATGCCGAAGCCAACGGCAATAGGAATCGGCGTGTGGCACCGGAGAGTTTTCAAAAAGTCCCGAAGTTCGGCTGAGAGCTCCTGTCTTTCTCCAGTTACACCGGTTCGAGACACGGCATACAGAAAGCCTGTCGAGGCCTGAGCGATCTTCCGGATGCGCTCGGGAGAACTTGTTGGCGCCACGAGAAAGACGGTGTTAAGGCCGGCACCGGCCATAGCTTTGACGAAAGGCTCGGACTCTTCCACGGTGAGATCGGATGCAAGAATCCCGTCAAACCCTGCAGCTGCCACGTCCTTCGCCAATTTGGGCAGACCATAGTGGAACAAGGGATTGTAGTAGCTCATGATCAGCATCGGAACCTGTGAGGTTTTCCGAATTTCTGCGCCGAGGCCGAGAATATCTCGGAGCGTTGTCCGCGATGCCAGGGCTCGTTCCGTTGCCCTCTGGATGACGGGTCCGTCCGCGATCGGATCCGAAAAAGGAACGCCAACCTCGATAACGTCGGCCCCGGCTCGATCCAGGGCGAGGATCAGCTCTGCAGTCGTCTTCAAATCCGGATCGCCGGCGGTGATAAAGGGAATGAATGCCTTTCGGTTTGCGGCCCGGAGTTCCTGGAACTTGTTATCAATGCGTGTCATGTTCGCAGCCTGTTATCCCAAATCCTTCCCTATAAGCCGTATCGCCTCGTTCACGTCCTTGTCCCCGCGTCCCGATAGATTCACTACAGCGATCTGGTCTTTGGATAAGCGCAACTTTTTTGCCTGAGCCACCGCATGAGCGCTCTCCAAAGCTGGAATGATACCCTCAAGGCGGCTGAGTTCGGTGAACGCCGCCAGCGCTTCTTCGTCGTTGATTGCCGTGTATTCCACTCGACCTGAATCGTGTAGTGTTGCATGCTCCGGACCGACCGACGGGTAGTCCAGGCCTGCGGAAACGGAATGGGTCGGAACAATCTGGCCATCCTCGTCCTGGAGTATGTAGGAGAAGGTTCCATGAAGGACGCCCGGAGACCCGCCTGAGAACCTCGCGGCATGGTCTCCTGCTTTAGGACTGCGTCCGCCGGCTTCTGCACCCACCATACGCACCTGTTTGTCCGGGACAAAGGTGTAGAACAGGCCCATGGCATTGCTTCCTCCGCCGACGCACGCAACGAGAACATCAGGCAGGCGGCCTTCCTTCTCGAGAATCTGACCGCGAACCTCTCGTCCGATGATGGACTGAAAATCCCGCACCATTGTCGGGTACGGATGCGGGCCGAGAACGGATCCGAGCATGTAGTAGGTGGTCCGGACGTTGGTGACCCAGTCGCGCATCGCCTCATTAATGGCATCCTTGAGGGTTCTACTCCCCGAAGAGACGGGAACAACGCGGGCTCCCAGCAGCTTCATCCGGAAAACGTTCAGTTCCTGCCTGCGGATATCCTCCTCGCCCATGTACACGTCGCACTCGAGACCCAGGAGTGCGCAGATCGTTGCAGTGGCTACGCCGTGTTGTCCGGCACCCGTCTCCGCGATGACTCGCTTCTTGCCCATGCGTTGCGCCAGTAGACCCTGTCCCAGACAGTTGTTGATCTTGTGCGCGCCCGTGTGGTTCAGGTCCTCGCGCTTGAGGTAGATTTTGCCGCAGCCCCAGACCGCGGCCAACCGTTCGGCGTTATAGAGAGGTGTCGGCCTGCCAGAGTAATTGTGGAATAGATAATCCAGGCG
>DASTBJ010000550.1:0-5226 GCA_035712125.1 Terriglobia bacterium | reverse complement strand
CCCGCTCCTCCGAGCTCGCTGCCGATTCCGGTAGCGATGCTGACCTGATCCTGGAAAGATCCCGCGTTGTTGATCGTAGCGCCGGTGCCCGTGCGGATCCGTCCCTGGTTGGGAGAGTTGACGTTGGTCCAGGTGGTCGTGCCGTTCAGATTCAACGTCCGCGAGGTCAGGTCGTGGACGTTGCCACCGCTGATCGCGAAAGCACCATTGAACGTCGTTGCACCAGTCCCGCTCAGGGTTCCGCCACTCCACGTTGAAGCGCCGGATATGACGACCTCGGACGATCCGCTCATCGCGCCGCTCGAAAGATCCAAAGTGCTCGCGGTCCACCCGGTGTTGTTAAAGATGGCTGTGCCCCCATTGATGATGAGCGCACTCCCGTTAGTACCTGTCGCGGTATTGGTGAAGGTCGTTGAGCCGCCTGGAAACGTGATGGTCTGAGCAACGTAGCTGCCCGCCACACTGTTGTTTCCCGTCACGAAAGTCAACAAGCCGGCCGTAATCGCGGAACCCAACTGCAGGTTATAACTGCCGCCAAGAGTCAAACCCACACCTGCTGCATTGAAGGTGCTTCCGCTATTTGCCGTGCCTCCACCCGACAACGCCAGGCCGTCAACACTTGCGTTGACAACCCCCGTTCCCGGACCGCTGCTTGTATTGTTGAAGGCAATCGAGATGGTCGTGGCCGTTGCCGTCACGCTCTTGGTGTAGGTGCCCGTGTTGTTGAAGGTCGAGCCCGCTCCTCCGAGCTCGCTGCCGATTCCGGTAGCGATGCTGACCTGATCCTGGAAAGATCCCGCGTTGTTGATCGTGGCGCCGCTGCCCGTGCGGATCCGTCCCTGGTTGGGGGCACTTGTGTTGGTCCAGGTAGTCGTTCCGTTCAGATTCAAA
This sequence comes from Terriglobia bacterium, assembly GCA_035712125.1. Classification (GTDB taxonomy): domain Bacteria; phylum Acidobacteriota; class Terriglobia; order 20CM-2-55-15; family 20CM-2-55-15; genus DASTBJ01. The sequence goes on along the minus strand of DASTBJ010000550.1, from coordinate 4,335 downwards.
GTCCGCGTTGTCAGGTCATGGACGTTACCGCCGGTGATCGCGAGCGCTCCAGTGAATGTGGTTGCTCCGGTCCCAGTCATTGTTCCGCCGCTCCACGTGGAAGCCCCGGTCACTGTAAGTGTGCCTGTTCCCGTCAGGGTGCCCCCGCTGAGCGTGAAGGCCGCATTGATTTCAGAAGTGGAGTCGACGGTAAGAGAGCCCCCGGAGATCACGATGGATTCGCTGCTCAGCAAACTTCGTACTGCCTGAGCGCCGGTGCGCACTGTGATGGTTGGATTGGAACCTGCGAGATCGATTAGAACGTCGTCCGAGGAGGTTGGCACACGAGCTTGTCCACTCGTGTCCTGCCAGTTGGCGGCGATATCCCAAAACCCATCGCCAGGCAGGATCCAGGAGATTGTCGGGGTAATAGTGAGGCGCCCGCTCTCGGGAGGTGCATTCGCAACGTTCAACGTTTCCGTCAGTTGATCTGTGATGGACATTCCCGGCAATCGGCGAATGCCGGGACGAGGACCCGGCTGCATGAATGCCAATTTTCCGCTGCTCTCATCACTGTGAGCGAACCCAAGGAAATGGCCGAGCTCGTGCGCGACCACGGTGAGCAGATCGACACGGCCATCTGCTTCGCTTCCGTCCGCTGCCTTCGCCTCGCCGTTGCTTCCCACAAACTCGGAATCATCGGAAGGTGTCTGATCGACGAACCAGCCCAGACCAACAGCGTCCTCATCTATCGTTATGCCGGACTCGGTGGTTTCCGCCAGCGTCCAACCCGGCAGATCGGCAATCTTGATTTCGACCTGCCTCACCGCTTGGGCCTGTTCCGCATTCAACCCCAAAGACTCGAGGCGATGAGCGGCTTCCTCGACGATGGGCTCGAGAAGCGAAACATCGATCTTGATCGGTGCCGGCGCGTCCTCCACCCATTCGATAACCTCAGGAGTTATCCCGCTGGAGTCTTCCTGGATCGCGATCCCTGGCAGGAGATCGGCGCTGAGCAACATACGCGGTTCGATCGCTTCTAACTTGAATCGGGACTCACGATGTTGTGGGAACCGCTTACGCCACACCATGAGAAAGCCGGCCTTGGCGGAGTGGAGAGGTACCGTTAGCAGCAGCGCGGACCAACCGCAGATAAAGATCTCTCGCGGCGCCGTCACCGGTAGCGGATGGAAACTCAGCGGGCAACAGACTCGCTGCTTCTTCTACATGCAGCCAAAACAACATGAATCCTTTCCAGAATGCCCAGTCAGTATTTGGAAGTACGCTCGTTTACCTCTACCGATGACCGGTTGTCAAGCGGCCATCGGTGTTTTAGTGCAGGCAATACGGTTAAATACTGACATTTCGCAACCCTGGCAATTACCGTCGTTAATCGCTGACATGCCGCATTGCAGTGGTCGTCGGCGCTCCGATAGCCTCCTCTTTAGGGCTGAGCGCCCGGCATCGACGCTTTTCCATCGAGCGTGAACGTGTATACCCTCGGCTCAAGAACAGGGGCCTGTCCGCCTCGGCCGCCCTGACCTGTGCCGCCCATGAAGCTCACGTATTGTTTGCCATCGAGTTCATACGTAATCGGCGGCCCCATTCCTCGCTGGCCCGTTTGTGCTTCAAAGAGTTTCGTTCCATCTTCAGCGTTCAATGCGAGCAGTCGTCCGTCGTTGACCACCTGGAAAACGAGATTACCCGCTGTGGCAACGACGCCCCCTCCAGAACCTCCGCCACCGGGGATACGCCAGCGCTCAATCTGCCGCACAGGATCGAAGGCTACCAGATACGCACCGCGAACTCCCTGCGGACCGATCAACGGGGGAGTTGTGGGTGTCGGGGTCCCAGCCGGAACTTGCCCTCCGCGCGGTGTGCCGTTCTGCTGAATCGCGCGGCCAGGTGTGAGTTCGAACGGAATCGCCGTGTACGTGCGGCTCGAAAATCCATTGACCGGCATGTACACGAGGGCGGTTTGTGGACTGTAAGACTTCGCCGCCCAGTTGGCAGCGCCGCCGGCGGCAGGAGAAATCGCGACAGCTGTTTTGGAGGAATAGTAAGCCTCCGGAGGAATCACCGGCTTCCCTGTCTCCGGATTGTGGCCGCTTGCCCAGTTAACCGGACTGAACGGAGTAGCCGAAATGAATTGGCCGGTCAGCCTGTCGAGAACATAAAAGAAGCCACCCTTGTTAGCTTGCATGAGCACCTTGCGGATTCTTCCACCCATCTCGATGTCGGCCAGGATCAGTTGCTGGACGCTGTCAAAATCCCACGAATCGCCGGGCACAGCCTGGTAATGCCAGGCCAGACGGCCGTTGTCGGGATTCACGGCAAGGATGGAGCAGACGTACAAGTTGTCCATGCCGTTCGATTCGCGAAGCGACGACGGCCAGGGCGCGCCATTGCCGGTGCCGACGTATATAAGGTTTGCATCGGGATCATAGGAAAGGCTGTCCCAAACGGATCCGCCGCCACCGTATTTCCACCATTCTCCGGACCACGTCTTCGCCGCCGCTTCGAGCGCGGGGTTCTCGAAAGGTTTCGAAGGATCGCCCGGAACGGTATAGAAGCGCCAGGCCTCGCGGCCGGTGTTGACGTCGAATGCAGCAAAGAATCCGCGGTGCGGTGTGAACTCGGCGCCCGCGGCTCCGAGAATGACCTTGTCCTTGACGACGCGCGGCGCCATGGTCAGCGAGTAGCCCGTTTGCTCCTCAGGGTACACTCGAATCGACCACACAGGTTGCCCATTGCCGGCATCGAGCGCAACCAATCGGCCATCGAGCACCGGAACGAAAACCTTTCCGTTGAAGAGCGCGATTCCACGATTGATCACGCCGCAGCACACGCCGCGGTTTTCACCTGCAGCCGTAATATTGCGGTCGACTTTCGGGTCGTATCGCCACAATTCGCGTTGGGATCGTGCGTCGACTGCAAAGGCGATGCTCCAGTTAGTCACACTATAGAGCACACCATTCCAGAACAGCGGGGTCGCTTCCTGATTGCCTCCACCGGTTCCTACAACATGCGACCACGCCAGCCCCAGCCGTGCGACATTTGAAACGTTGATCTGATTCAGTGAGCTGAAACGTCGTTCCGCGTAGTCCCCGCCATAGGTCGGCCACTCGCGACTCTGTGCGGCATTCCTCAACGCGCTCGCATCCACAGGACGTGACTGCTGGGCCAGCCAGGCTGCCAGCGCCGTCGTGCCGGCGCAAAGAATTGAAGCCAGAAAGAGTACGCCGCGGCCGTGGTGCATCGGGTCTACTTCAACGGAGAGTAGTCCGTGGCGCTCATGAACGTGACATTCGGACCTTGCAGCGGGACGAAATATTTGGTTCGCAGCGCAGTCCACTCCGGGTCGGCGTTGAACGCTGCCCATACGGCTTCCCGGTGAGCTCGGTCACGGAACGCGAGCATCCAGACCAGCATGTTCGGTTCACCGAGGTTCTGCCACGCACCAATGATTTCGGCACCATGCTTCTTGAACAGCTCGAGTTCTTTCTCGCGGAAACGCTGATGAAGCTCGTTAATGCCACCCTTGAACTGACCGACGCCGTCGCGCGATGGGTCAACGGTATACATTCGCAATTCGAAACATCGGGAATTGGGAGCGACATTCTTCCCCAGATCTCCGCTTAAGCCTGCGCTCGGGCCGCACGGCGCCGGAGGGGCGGCGGCTCCTCGCCCCTGGCCACCGCGCTGAGGAGCAGCTCCCTGAGGTGGAGCTGCCTGACCCGCCTGAACTATGGCGGCGGCAGCGAGGTATCCAATAAAAATGCCGGCGATAAGGCAGGCAAGCGCGATTCTTGCATGGCGTTTTGTCATAGGTCCTCCGGAGTTCTGCGCGCATCATATCGAGAAACTCGTTCGCCAAAAAGTTTTACAAACGGGATAGACTCCTGCGAAATCTTAAAAGAGGAGTTCCCCATGAATTGGAATGCGGTGTTCCAGATGATTCAAGATCGAGCTACTGCGGTCGGCCTCCAGATCCTCGGAGCCCTCGTCCTCTATGTCGTCGGTCGATGGATAATTTCGTTCGTCGTCGCAGCGGTCCAGAAGGGTCTGTCAACGCATCGCATCGAACCGACTGTTCTGCGCTTTCTGGGTAATACCGTTTCGGTGGCGCTGAACGTGACTCTGGTCGTGGCTATCCTAGGCTATTTCGGCGTCCAGACCACGACGTTCGCTGCTCTGATTGCTGCCATCGCTCTGGCCGTAGGCACAGCATGGGCCGGACTCCTGGCGAACTTCGCCGCCGGGGTTTTCCTCATCGTTTTGCGGCCTTTTAAAGTGGGCGATTTCATTTCAGCCAGCGGAATTACGGGAACGGTTCAGGAAATTGGTCTCTTCGTG
>DASTBJ010000549.1:0-9754 GCA_035712125.1 Terriglobia bacterium | reverse complement strand
GACGGTGTTTCGCTTCATTCTTGCGTCATTACGTGACCGGGACGATGCCGAGAGCCTGACGCAGGATTGCTTCGTTCGGGCTTTTCGCTATCGAGATCGCTTCCGAGGCGACGCGTCGGTCAAGACCTGGCTCATGCAAATCGCCGCGAACCTCGTGCGCGATTTGACTCGCACGAAGCGATTCCAGTTCTGGAAGCGAGTCCATTCCGGCACGACGTGTGTGCATGACCTCTCGGACTTTCTTTCGTGTCAGGATGCCTCGCCTGAAATGCGAACCCTCGTTCGAGATCAGCTTCGATCCATATGGACCGCAACCGCGATGCTGCCGGAGAGGCAACGCGCGGTCTTCGTTCTTCGATTCGTCGAGGACATGAATCTGCTCGAGATCGGCGAGGTCCTCGGCATGAAAGAAGGGACCGTCAAGAAGCATCTCTTTCGGGCATTGCAAACGATCCGAGAAGAATTGAGGAGGTTGCCGTGATGCATCTGTCATCCGAACAGGTGTTGGAATGGACACTCGGCGAGCGCTGTGCGGAGGTGGGCCGTCACCTCGCGGATTGCCGTGAATGTCGCGAGGAATTGGTGGGACTGCAGGACGGTCTGCGGGCGTTCCGGCAATCCGCGCACGACTGGGCCGACGCGCCGGTTCGCGTCGCCGTGCCGGATCGCCTTGTGTCTCCGCCCGTGTCCTGGGGATGGGCTGGTTTGACGGCGATGGTCATCGGACTGGCATTGTTTCCCTTATATCTGGATATTCGCGAAACACAGCGCGAGGCGGAAAGCGTGCGGGATTCCCTGTTGCTGGATCAAGTCCAGACGCGTCTGGCTCGAACCGTACCGCAATCGATGGAGCCGCTGATGGAGCTAATGGCTGAAGAGAGAGAAGGTGGTCAATGAGGATTTCAAGAGTTGTGCTTTTATGCGTTTTGCTGGCAGAGGCTGTTCCGATATTTGGTCAGGCGGTGCCAAAATTCCAGGCCGCCTACACCGATTCCACGGATTGGCAGAGCCTGGCGCCTTCGGGAACATGGTGGCGGAATCCTGCCAACGTTGCCAGGTTGTCGCTCACGACGGACCAGCAGAAGCGTATGGACGACGTCTTTCAGCAGTTTCGAATTCGGCTGATCGATCTCAGCGCGACCCTGGATAGGGAAGAAGCGATTATGGAACCTCTCATCAAGGCCGATCGCCTGGATGAAATCAAGGTTGCCGCACAAATTGATAAGGTTGCCGATGCACGCGCGGAATTGGAAAAAGCCAACGCGAAAATGTTGCTGGGAATCCGGCAGGTTCTTACTCCAGAACAATGGACGATGTTGAAGACGACGAAGCTGAGCGGCTTCACCAAGTACAGTTCCGCCACCGCCGCCAAAACCAGGGCGAAAGTTCAGGCGAAACAGAAATTCTGAAGGAATGCGAGTCGGGACCAGACCAGTTGGTTTGGAACCGCGAAATGGTGGTTCAAGCCGTTGGTTTTGGGACCAGCCAGAATCGTTGTCAGGGCGGTTGTCGCCTGCCCCCCTGACTCAGGGGGGCGTGAGAGAACCCGACCCTACCGCGCGGCTCGAACCTGCCGGATGGACCGTTCCAGGCTTTGCTCCAGGGTGATGGTCTTTTTCTGCCTTGCGCGCCTGCGCAGCAGGGCAAGCACGGCCGTCTCATGCGCGTTAAGCCCGCGCGCCGTAGCAACGGAACGTTTGATCTGTAATGCCCCTTCCCGATAAGCATCAAAGATGACCGGGTGGATATAGGACTTCCGGCAGACCGCGGCTGTGTTTCCCAGGCGATTCGCGACATCCGCGATCGCAGCCTTAACGTTCTTTTCCGTTTGTTTTGCCGTGGGGCCGGCTTCACAACCTTCCAACGCCTGCGCAGCGAGTATGGTTCCTGCCCATGTGCGAAAGTCCTTGGCCGTAAAATCCGCCCCGGTTGTTTCACGTACGTATCGGTTCACATCGGCTGAGCCCACCGTTCGGAGTTCTCCATTGTCGTCGTAGTATCGAAAGAGTTCGTATCCCGGCAGATCGCGCAGGCGCCGGACGATCTTTGCCAGGGACGGGTTTTCGATATCGATCGTGTGTTTCACACCACTCTTCCCTCGGAAAAAGAACTGCACCTGGGAACCCCGCACATTGACATGGCGGTTACGTAGAGTGGTCAGACCGTACGAGTCGTTCTGTTTCGTGTACTCCTTGTTGCCGACGCGGATGAACGTCTTTTCGAGAAGACACACGATGGTGGCGATGACTTTGTTTCGGGTGAGCCGCTTCTCTTTGAGATCCCGAGCGACACGCCGGCGAAGCTTTGGCAAGGCCAAACCGAACGCTGCCATACGGTGGTACTTGGTTTCATCGCGTACTTCTCGCCATTGGGGATGATATCGATATTGCTTTCTTCCTCGCGCATCACGCCCGACTGCCTGCAAATGACCTTCTGCGGTCGGGCATATCCACACGTCGGTCCAGGCTGGCGGTATTGCCAGCCGCTGAATCCGCCGCAGCGAGGTTTCGTTCCTGATAACGCGCCCCTGGGTGTCCAAATATCGAAACACCTTCTTCGTGCCGATTCTGCGGAAGCCAGGCACCTGGTCGGATACATAAGTCAGTCCAACCGCTCTAGCTGCTTTAATGCCCTGGGATGTAATCGATTGCAGTTTCCTGTCAGACAGAGCAGTCGATGAACGCACGTGACTCCTCCGGCGCTGGAATTTTCAGCGCTCTGCGAGCGCCTTCTTCGAAGATACAACGAAAGAGTCGCCGAATCAGTACGGTGGGCCCGATCAGAATTCGGCCAAGGTCACCGGAACTCGACTTTGGCGGCGTCGGCGAGAATGAGATCTTTGTAGGCCGGAGAGATCCAGCCGTCTTTGATCAGTGCGTTTGTTCGCTGGGTTACTTTGTTCTCGTAATCCTTCTTGTTTTTGTACAGCGCTTTCATTCGATCGCTACTCAGCGGCATCTGGTACGCCGCAATGCCACAAAACAGCGCAGGCCCGCCGGGGCCCTGAGCCGCAACGAGAGTTGCGGGATTCGGAATTGGCGGAGACGCCGGTTCATTTGGCGCCACGTAGCGGTAAGCCGGAACATCGACATAGGGATTACGCACGCCTCCCGTGGCGTTCCCGTTCACGTCGAGGGCGAGTACAGATCCATCATTGGCCGTGTTGTTGTCGACCGTGATGTATTCGGCGCGTGGCGGAATCTTTCCCTTATCCACCCACTGGATCAGGCGCTCGAGTCCTGCAGCCAGTCCCATGCCATGCGGAAACAGACTCAGCGGGTGCCGGCAGGGATTGGGCGTATAGATCGGTGTGAATCGCGAATCGATGTGTGCCATGCCGGCGACTTCATAGATGCGGAACTGATCGCCGGGCGCGTCACCGTCGGGCCTTCGGTAGCGGTTTCCCGCCGCGGCGCTGCCGACAACCTCGGTCATGGTAGGCATATGGATTACAGGAACGTCCACTTTCATGATGGGGTTGTTGCCGCCGCTGCTTGTCGGGAAAAAACCGTCGAAGATCGGCTTCATATCACGCTCGCGATAGATCATGTGTGCCGGCAGATATGCGGCGACAGCCGCTGCGGAAGCAGATGTTCCCGTCAGCACCACCTTCCGGACTCTCAGTCCTTCGAGTAAAGCGTCGTGACGATCGTCCCTCAACAGCAAGCCCGACTGCGCAAGGATTTCGTTGGCCTGATTGCTCGCAACCTCCAGATCTTTGTAGCGTTCGGCGTTCGCTTCTTTGAATATCGGCAGGCTGCCGATCGCGATTTCAACCGCCACATGGCCCTGCGTCATCAGGTAGGTGTGAAGGAAATGGAACATCCAATCGTTGCCTGTCGGATGCATCGGCTCGGCCACCACGATACCGCTGAATTTTTTGGGATCGGCGGGCCGTCTGACGAGGAGGCGTGTGGTGTAGGGCTGTTCCTGTGCGATCCCTGAAACGAAGAACTCCTTCGTCACGTACTTGAATCGTGCAGGATCCCCATCCGCGGGTAGCGGCTGCAGCGCGGAAAACATCGCGCCCGGGCCGGTGATCACCTTGAATGTCGGCATGATTGCCATGACGGGCGTCGACGGGAGTTGCGCGCCCCCGCCTGGGCCGTTCTGCCCCAGGATCGCGATCGCCAACAGCACGGGACATAATCTCCAGGCACGTCGCATACGGTTCCTCCAGCTGCGAGTCAATCGCCTCATCGTTACGGCAATCGGCATGGTTGTCAAGTTCCTCCAAAACGTTGTAGTGTCCTAGCCTTGCGCGACAAGGGAGGCATGATGAGCACGATCAATCGACGGGAACTTCTTCTTTCTATTCCAGCAGTAGCCCTCGCACCACGACTTCTTGGACAGGCGGCGAAACCGGTCATCCCCTTGAAGGGGCTCAGCTCTTTCGTACTCGCTGTCTCCGACATGAAACGCTCGATCGATTTTTATCAGGGGCTCTTCGGCATGCCGATCCAGGCACGGCAGGGAGACAACGTCCTGTTACGTATCGGTAAAGGTCCGCAGTTCCTGATGCTGACGCCGGCGGGCTCGAACCCGCCATCCCTCGTTCCACGGCTGGGTCTGAAGGTGGACAATTTCAATCCCGACCGCGTTATCAGCATGCTGGAACAACATGGAGTTTCACGCGCGGCTGCCGGAGATCCCGGACTGACCGGCGGGGCCATGAAGGTGCGCGTGAGCCGTCGCGGGCCTGACAGAGGCGGCGCTTCAGAAGGAACGCCAGAGCTTTTTCTCGGAGATCCCGACGATTTCGTTCTCCAGATCCATGACGTTTCGTACGCCGGTGGCGCCGGTGCGATGGGTAACGTTGTGAAGGTAGAGGAATCGCCGAAGAAGGGATTAATTGCGCTGTCGGACATGAGCCATTTCACGATTAACGCGTCGGATGCGAACCGAACCCAAACGTTCTACCAGGAGGTTTTTGGCACTCCAGTACGGTCGCGACAGGCGACCACGCCCGGCCTTGGCATCGGTCCCGGAGTCATGTTCCTGATGTTCATTGGCGGAGGGGGCGGACGTGGCCGTGGACGCGGTGGAGCACCGGGTGCTGCTGCCGCTGCCCCCGCTCCCGCACCAGGTCCACGCGCCAGCGTCAACCACGTCAGCGTGAACATGGAAAACTTCAAGCCCGATGAGGTCATGAAGACGCTCGCCTCATTTGGAATTACCGAACGGACGGGCGGCGGCGCCGCCGGCCCACTGAAGTCTTACATCACGCTACGCATGCCGGATCGTGGCGGCGCCGAGGGCGGCACCCCCGAGCTTTATTTCACCGATCCTGATGGGCTGCTTCTCCAGCTGCAGGACGTGAAGTACTGCGGCGGCGGTGGCTTCCTGGGTGACGTATGCCTGGGGTGAGAAAGACAGGGGAATTTCGAAATTGGACGAATCCTGCATTTCAAGTCCGAACTCGGAAATCTCACATTGGACTTACTCCTGCGGACCGGACGGTCCAATCTGAGATTTCCGAGTTCGGATTTGAAATGCAGGATTCGTCCAATTTCAAAATTCCCCTGTCCCTAGTGTCCTCTCTGTCGCTGATCCCCGTTTTCCTACTCTTGTTGTGTGCCACTCCCCTTTACGCCGTCGATCGCACAACAGCGCGCGACTTCATCACCGAGCCTCCGACACTGATCTCGCTGGGATTTGAATGGCGTATTGAAGGCGACGACAATCGAAATGCGGTCGTCACGGTGTCCTACCGGAAGAAAGGGGAAAGCGCGTGGAAGGAAGGCCTGCCACTGCTTCGTATCGGCAACGAACGTATCAACGAAAATGCCCTGCAATACATCGTTCCCAATGGCTTTGCAGGAAGCATCTTTGAGCTCGAGTCGGATACGGAGTACGAATGCCGGTTTGTGCTGACTGATCCGGATGGGGTGGACGGCAGGAGTGAGAACGTCATCACCACGCGCACACGCTTCGAGCCGAAGCCTGCAACAGGCGGCGCTGTCTATCACGTCTATCCGCAGGGCTATAACGGCCAGCGTCAGCAGCCTGCATTCAACAGTCTGCTGGCTGCATATTTCACCGGCGCATCCCACTCGGACAACTTCAACACGTTTCCGCCGCGCGTGAAGCCGGGCGATGTGATTCTCGTACACGCCGGTCTCTACAAAGACGACCGGTACCGTTATGGCGGCGGGCAGGGGACCGTCTCCAGCGGAACGTATTTCCTCACCCAGAGCGGGACCCCGGAGAAGCCGATTGTCATTAAGGGGGCGGGCGACGGCGAGGTCGTCTTCGATGGAGACGGCGCCTATAACCTCTTCAACGTGATGGCGGCCAATTACAATTATTTCGAAGGCTTTACCGTTCGAAATACGGATCTGGCGTTTCAAGCGGGGCTCAAGAACATTGCCGGTTCAAGCGGCCTGACGATCAGGAATGTTCGTTTCGAGAATGTGGGCCGCGCGATTTATACCGACTGGTCCGGTTCGAAGGACTATTACATCGTGGACAACACGATGCTGGGACGGTTCAATCCGAATTACCTGATGGGCTTCACCGGAGGCACATGGCAGAACCTCCCCGAGTTCAATCCGCGGCTGGTGTCCGAATACGCGGTCAAGGTCTACGGTTCCGGACACGTCGTGGCGCACAACGCCATCGCGAACTTTCATGATGGCGTCGACGTCGCGACATACGGAAATCCGGATGCAAGTCCCAATCCCACCCGTGATCGCATGCCGGTTTCAATCGACTTCTACGGCAACGACATTTCCAACGTCGAGGACAACTGCATCGAAGCCGATGGCGGTGCGCATAACATCCGAATATTTCGAAACCGCTGCTTCAACATGGGGCACCGCGCGCTGAGCGTGCAACCGATGTTTGGTGGGCCGGTCTATTTCATCCGAAACCTCGTGTACCACGCTCCCGAAGGGGGAGCGGTGAAATTCACCGCATCGTCAGCGGGGCTTGTGGTGTATCACAACACGTTCATCGCGCCCGTAAAACCGATGCTGCTGGCAGCATCCAACGTTCACTACCGGAACAACCTGGTACTTGGAAAGAGTGAAACGCTGGAAACGTTTGCCGTGCAGACAAACACCAACTACTCCAGCTCGGACTACAACGGATTCCGTCCAAATGAAGGGGCGATGTTTTCGTTCGAATGGAGCACTCCGCCAATGTCGATGCGTGCGAATTTCCCCGGTGAACCCGGACGGCTGTCGACACAGCAGCAGTCGCAACTGGAGGCACAGGCACGCGAGACCCGGCGATTTAAGACGCTGAAGGAATTCAGCGATGCCACCGGACAGGACAGGCATAGCGTGCTTGTCGACTATGACGTCTTCGTGAAGGTGACGCCGCCGGGTCCCGATCCGCGGACGTTGTATAAGCCGGGAGATTTTGATTTCCGGCTGAGACCTGGATCCGTCGCGATCGATGCAGGTGTCCGGTTACCCGGTGTGAACGATGGTTTCACGGGCAAAGCGCCCGATCTTGGGGCTTACGAAGTGGGGAATCCGATGCCCCACTACGGCCCGAGGTGAATACGCTACCGCCTCCCCGCAGCTTACGGAAGCGCGAGTGCGACCAGTTCCGCCGGGAAATTCCGCGCACCCACGGCAACAACGATGTATTGCTTGCCGCCCGCCATGTAGGTCATCGGAAGTCCGGTTTCGTTCCCGGGTAATTCCATTTCAAAGATCGTCCTGCCCGTTTTCTTGTCCAGAGCGCGGAACTTCCGGCCACCTCCCTGGGGACCGGACGAAAACAATCCTGCACCATCGCCAGCAAAGAGAAGCGTCTTTGTCACCAGCAGCGGTGCGCGTTCCGGATTGCCTCCGCCGCTTAAGTCAACGCCCGCCAGGATAGGGTTGTTCTTGATGTAGTCCGGAACATTTCCATTCGGCACCATCCAGACATGGTCGCCCGTGTTCATGTCGATCGCGGTGATTCGGCCCCATGGCGGCTTGATCATAGGCAGTCCCAGCGGGGGCTCGACACGCGCGCCGCGCCCGACATACCTCATCTCGGAACGCGTGCCGCCCTCCGCCAGAGCACTTCCCCACCAATTTGTCACCGATGGAATATAGAGAATTCCGGTTTCCGGATCGGCCGCCGCACTCTGCCAATTGGCGGCGCCCTGATTGTGCGGAACTGTCAATACCGCCAGTTTTCCGCCTGTTCCGGTCACGATCGGCGGTGTGTAGAGTGGACCCATCTTGAACTGCGATGCGATGCGCAGCGCTTCCGCCTTCAGTTCGGGCGTGAAATCGATGAGGTCGTTCTCAGTGACTCCCTGACGGTCAAACGGCGCGGGCTTCGTGGGAAAGGGCTGCGTCGCAGCGGTTTTTTCACCGGGAACATCGGATTGAGGCACAGGCCGCTCGACGATCGGCCAGACAGGTTCACCGGTCACCCGATCAAAGACGTAGGTAAAAGCCTGCTTTGTGACCTGCGCCACAATTTTTCGTGCACGTCCGTTGACAGTAACGTCGAGAAGCACGGGCGCGGACGCCGTATCCCAGTCCCAGATGTCGTGGTGGATCATCTGGAAGTGCCAGATGCGTTTCCCTGTTTTTGCATCCAGGCAAACGATGCTATTCCCGAAGAGGTTGTCGCCGGGACGGTGTCCGCCGTAGTAATCGGCGGTGGGCGTCTCGATAGGAAGATAAACGTACCCCAATTCGGGATCAGCGCTCATCGGCGCCCATACCGCCGTGTTGCCCGTATATTTCCAGGACTCGTTCTCCCAGGTTTCCACGCCAAAGTCGGTACCCTGGGGCACCGTGCGGAAAGTCCAAAGCAACTGTCCGGTCCGCACGTCGTAGCCACGGACATATCCAGGGACCTGTCTCAGCGTCGCCGGCGCGGTACCGCCGAGCATGGCCGCTCCCACAACCGCGACGTCGCCGACGACCATCGCGGGTGACGAGGACCCGATCTGATTTATTTCCACTTTGCGATCGAGTCCATCCCACAGTTCTACAATGCCCGCGTTGCCAAACGTCGGGATGGGTTTCCCGGTTTTTGCGTCCAGTGCGACCAGTTGATAGCCAGGCGTAATGAGAAGGACACGTCCATTGCCCGCAGCATCCGACCAGTATGCGAGTCCGCGATTATTCGTGCGGACGGCACGTCTCCCGCGATCACCTTCATCGAGGGCATAGGTCCATTTCGTATCTCCGCTGAGCGCATCAATCGCGACCGCCGATCGATTGGAGCCCGCTGTGAAATAGAGGGTGTCGCCGATCATGAGCGGCGTGGCCTGCCAGTTGTAGTCGGGCGCCTGTCCCAGGCTGGATGTTTTCCATCGCCAGGCAATTTGAAGCCGGTTAACGTTGGCGGCGTTGATCTGGTCGAGCGGTGAATACTTTGTACCGCCCGCATCCCCGCCGTAGTGCCGCCATTCTCCGGCGGTGGTACCACGCTGGGCCCGACCGAACTGAGCGAATGCCACGAGAGCACACAGGAACACGAGCAGAAGTCGACGGGCCTGGACCAGTGTTGTGCGTTGTTGCATCGGATTTCCTCGCGCGAAATTATATGTGGCGTGCTAGCTTAGGTCACTACCAAAGGGAGGTGCGATCCATGAAAGGGATCATGAAATGGCCTCTTCTGATTGCGTTTGCCGTGGTTGTTGCCCGGGTGCTTCTCGAACAGATTGGCGTCGCTGAAACGACGACCAACTACGTAAGCGCGGTGGCCCTGCATCTGCTCATTTTCCCGCTCTATTTCGCCGTACGGATCGGGGGCTCGCATCTACCGCATCCGTACACGACACTCTTGAAGA
>DASTBJ010000548.1:0-3613 GCA_035712125.1 Terriglobia bacterium | reverse complement strand
CACGATCTGCTTGACCCGCGTTCGAAGCTCGGCCGCGGTCGTCGGTTCCGACGTCCAGTACGCGTCGTCAGGGTTGCCGTACGGGATACCTTCGCACTCGTTCGAGCCGAGCATCATCGGAATGTCGGCTGAGATCGCGGATGCGGCCGGTTCGAACGGGTGCGCAGGCAGCGTCTTGCCGTCCACGACGGGCACGTAGCGCAGGGAAATGTCCGCAGCGGGCGCCGTTTGTCCGGCCTGTCCGCCTTCGCGGCCGGTGCCGCCCGTCAGCGCATCGACGATCTGCTTCGCCGGCATCGACACGAGCCGATCCGCTGTCTGAGGCGTCAGATCGAGCCGTCGCAGCAACAGTTCCGCGGCTTCGACCGCTCGCGCCGGTTCGAGCCCGGAGATCGCGGTGTCGGCCAGCGTACTCATGATGATCGCGCGGTGGAACAGCCCTTTCGCGGCCGGAAATGCCGACAGCATCGCGGTTTTTCCGCCGCCGCCCGACTGCCCGAAGATCGTGACGTTCCGCGGATCGCCGCCGAACCGCGCGACGTTGTCGCGCACCCATTCGAGGGCCGCCACCAGATCGAGCAGCGGCAGGTTCGAGGTGCGCGCGAAGCGCTCGCCCGTGCCGGGCAGCCCGGCAAGCCACAGGTAGCCGAGCGCATTCAGCCGGTGATTGACGCTGATGGCGACGACGTTGTGCTTCCGCGCGAGCTCGGCGCCATCGTAGAAGATCGAGTTTCCAGATCCCGTGCGCTGGCCGCCGCCATGGAACCACACCATCACCGGCCGCTGTCCGGCACCGGTTGACGGTGTCCATAGATTCAGGCTGAGACAATCCTCGTCCATCGGACCGCTTCCAGTAAGCGCATCCCCGATTTCGGGGATCATCGGCCGGAACGGCTGCCAGGCGCGTGGGCCGTACTCGAACGCGTCACGGACGCCTGTCCAGGCGGCAGGCTTCACTGGCGGCTGAAACCGGTTCGCACCGGTGGTCGAGGCGCCGTAGCGCAGCCCCTTGAATGCGATGACGCCTGGTGATGCCAGCCCACGCACCCGGCCGAGCATCGTTTCCACCGCCGAGCCGGGCTGGGCCCCCTGCGCGTTGAGGCATGCGCGATGGCTGACGAGAATCTGCAGTGCGACCGTGCTACCGGTGGCTTGAAGAAAGGAGCGACGATTCATGTGCGCGTAGATTGCCGATCCGTTCTACCTGGTCTCTTCCGGCCAGATCGCGCCTTGCGCGTTGCCGCCGAAAACGGCTTGAATCATTTCGATCTTGCCATTCCGGATCTTGAACATGTGCACATCGGGCAACCCACCGTTGAAGTTCACGAAACCGGCTGCAATTCCGGCTTCGATATCGGCAACCGGGAAGCGCCGATGCGTGTGCGTCATGTTGAAGCCCTTGGGCGAGCAATTGTGCGTCGTCGTTGTCGTGGAGACGCCGCCTTCCCAGCGGTCGCACGGTGTCGCGAATGGCGCTTCCACCTCGGGATTCGGCGAGAACCCTGAGAAGTACTTGTTCGCGGCATCATTCATGTATTCGCGCGTGCTGCGCTGTGCGGGCGGAAGAATACCTTCCCAATCATGATCCTTCGTTGCGAGGACGCCTGCAGGACTGAAGAAGAGTTCACCCTGCCGATTGACGATGGTTTCGATTTCACTGACCTTGCCGTTGTCGACTTTGAGCCGTACTGCAAAAATGACAGCGGGACCAGTGTCCGCGGCCGCAGCTTGCGCGCCAGCTCGCGCACCTGCACCACCGGGCCCGCCCTGACGGGGACCTGCCGGACCCGCACCAGGCGCACCACCGGGCGCTGCACCGCGAGGACCTGCGGCTCCGCGTGCTCCTCCTCGTCCGGCGGGTGCCGGCGCGTTGGGATCCGGAGTCTCATCAATGACGGCCTGTGTGAGCGTGCCGCAGCGTTCCGTGTCGATAAGGGTTCGTTGAAATTGCGACTTACCGCCGGTTTTGAAAAAACCTTCGCCCAGCTTGATCTCCGATCCATTCTGGGTGATGCGCAGGTTCGGCGCTGTCTCCAGCACGGACATATTGTGTGTCTCAACGGCCTTGAAATAGTTGGCGACAATCGCCTTCAGACCCTCGCGCGTGCACGTCTGTGCCTGAACCGGAATCGCGGTGATGACCAGCGCCGCCGTCGCGGCAAAAACGGTTTTGAACATGAGGCCTTCCTTTCGTGTCGAACATTGTACTCGCCTGCGAGTGCGCGTAGAGAGATCTGGAAACACCAGAATCCTATCGAAGGTGTACTCGTCCTTGAGGGCGGAGCTTGGCTTGCGCGCGAGGCTGTGGCGTTAGCGTCTTGTTGAAGGTCGTCTGGCCGAGCAGTGTATTATGCGGCATCACAAGGAGTTTTCTTCAAGCCCATACCATTCCACTCTACTGCCAATAGCCTTCTCTAGCGCTGACGCTCAGCTTCTGGTGTCTGGGAATTTCCACCTTCAGGGTGTGCCAGTTCCTTGTGGCGTCGCCGTTGAAGTGATAGCCAACCATGTAGAGATCCTGCAGATCTTTGGCGACATTCTGGAATGCGAGCGGCAAATCGGTGGCTTGCCGCACACGGAACGACGCTGCGCCGGAACTCCTGGAAATACTTTCGAGTCGCCGCAGGAGATCTGCATCTTTGAGCGCACGTCCGTAGAGCATCGCGTAGATAGGGACGCCCACACGTCGTGTCTCTTCCAGAGACTTTTCAAGCGATAACACGCTCGCGTTGTCATCCCCGTCCGTAAACAACAGGATCGCTTTCTTGCCATTCCTCTTCGAGAGGGAGCGTGAAAGCTGAACGAGGGAGTCAAAGAGAGCCGTGTTGCCGCCGGCGCGAGTCTGAAGGACAGCGCCCAGAGTCTTCCTTCTATCGGTCGTGAAGTCGCTTAGAGAAGTGAGCGTCGTCGCAAATGTGAATAGACCGACGTTGTCCTCCGGTCCCATGGCGGAGAGCAAGCGGCCTATCGCGTTCTTCACATGAGGCAAATCCTGCGCCACGCTTGCCGTGGTGTCCAGCAGGAGAGCGAGCGTAATGCCTGCGGAAATGGGCTCGAATACCCGGAGGTCCTGTTCCCGCCCGTCTTCAAGCACACGAAAATCATCGGCCTGAAGAGTAGTGACGGCCTTTCCTTTGGAATCCTTCACCGACACATAGACTTCCACCATTCGGACATCGATTCTGATCTGTGCAAGCAAAAGGGACGGCAGCAGGCAGCAGGCCAGGACCCATTTCCACTTCAACATCAACGCTTCTCCAATACTCCGGCCAACGTCGAGAGGTCGATCGATCTCATCGCCTGAGCCGCGCTGAGCCAATCCTCCCTTGGAGTCATTCTGGTTTGTTTGAAGTACTGCCGCACGACTTCCTCGCTCATCAAACTGAAAGCTTCGATGGGGAGCGCCAGGCGGTCCGCTGACTCTACAACCTCGAGCAAGATCCCGCTCATCCGTTCGGCGAGCGGTATCGGATTGAAATTGTCCGCATAGTGCTCATAGGAGGGCGAGGTAAACAGATGTGGATGCGTGCACCCTGCCGTCTCTGTATGGATGCCGCCAAAGTAATTCACTTGCTTCACAGAAACGACTCTGTTCTCACTGGCGTCAGCCGAC